>CAZCOC010000016.1:0-13289 GCA_964500075.1 uncultured Salinibacterium sp. | reverse complement strand
CGATGACCGCGCTGCAGGAGCGCATGTCGTTCTTCGTCGAGCCGACGCAAGAGGTCTACGAGGGCATGGTCGTCGGCGAGAACTCCCGCGCTGATGACATGGACGTCAACATCACGAAAGAGAAGCAGCTGACCAACATGCGCCAGTCCACGTCAGACGTTTTCGAGCGCATGACGCCGTCTCGCAAGCTCACGCTCGAGGAGTGCCTTGAGTTCGCGCGCGAAGACGAATGCGTCGAGGTGACCCCTGAGGTCATTCGCATTCGCAAGGTCGAGCTCGACTCGAACGCGCGCGCCCGGGCCTACTCGCAGCGCAAAAAGCAAAACGCGTAGACTCGCACAAGGATGGATGAAGACGAGTTTGAGGACTACGACCGCGAAGTCGAGCTGGCGCTATACCGCGAATATCGCGATGTGGTCGGCCAGTTCCGCTACGTGATCGAGACCGAGCGCAGGTTCTATCTCGCCAATGAGGTCGAGCTGGTTCGCCAAGACACGGAGCACGACTTCTACTTCGAGCTCACCATGAACGACGTCTGGGTATGGGATGTCTATCGCTCCGACCGCTTCGTCAAGAGTGTTCGTGTGCTGACCTTTAAGGACGTCAACGTCGAGGAGCTCTCCTCCAAGGAACTCGAGCTCCCCAAGGAACTCGCGCTCGACGAGTAGCGTGCTGACCGCTCTGCTCGCGGGCCTCGGCCTCGGCCTTTCGCTCATCATTGCGATTGGCGCGCAGAACGCGTTTGTGTTGCGGCAAGGCTTGCGCCGTGAGCACGTGTTGCTCGTGGTTGCGGTGTGCGCGGCATCCGATGCTGTGCTGATTGTCGCCGGTATTGCCGGCCTTGGAGCACTGATTGAGCAGGTGGAGTGGGCGCTGATTGTCGTGCGGATTGCCGGGGCAGCGTTCCTGACCTGGTACGGCATCGGCGCGGTCAGGCGCGCTCTCAGGCCAAAGGCACTCGAAGCCGAAGAAGGCGGCGAGCGGATGCCGCGGCGCACCGCACTTCTTACAGTGCTTGCCCTGACGTGGCTCAACCCGCACGTCTACCTCGACACCGTCGTGTTGCTCGGCTCGATCGGCGGAACATATGGCGATCAGCGCTGGTGGTTTGCGCTCGGCGCGGTAGCCGGCAGCATCCTGTGGTTCACAGCACTGGGCTTCGGCAGCCGCGCGCTCCGCCCGCTCTTCGCGAAGCCGGTCGCTTGGCGGGTGCTCGATGTGATTATCGCGATCGTGATGTTCGCGCTCGCTGCGAGCCTGATCGTTGGGCTGTTCGTCGGCTGATTCGTCGGCTGATTCGTCGGCCGAGGCGATCGTCACCGATCGGCGCACGTAGGCTCGGCCCATGACCGACGCCTTCCCGCCAGGATTCCGGCGAGTGGTGTTCGTCGTCGCCATGCTCAATCTCAGCTACTTCTTTATTGAGTTCATTGTTGCCTTGCAAATTGGTTCCGTCTCGCTCTTCGCGGACAGTGTCGACTTCCTCGAGGATGCCTCGATCAACCTCGTGATCTTCGTTGCCGCCGCGTGGTCGCTTCGCCGCCGAGCCACCGTTGGCAGTTTCCTCGCGGTGATCATCCTGATTCCGACGATCGCAACCCTCTGGATGGCTGTCGTCAAAATGTTCGACCCCAGTCCACCGGCGGTGGTGCCGCTCTCGCTCGCGGCGATCGGTGCGCTCGCGGTCAACCTGACCTGCGCCGTTCTTCTTGCTCGGCATCGCAACGGCGTTGGCAGTCTTGCCAAGGCTGCGTGGTTGTCTGCGCGCAATGATGCCTTTGCAAACGTCGGGATCCTGGTTGTAGCGGTCCTCACGGCCTGGTTGAACACCGGTTGGTTCGACATCGCGCTGGGCCTCGCGATCGGTGTGCTCAACGCCGATGCTGCGCGTTCTGTTTGGAACGCCGCGAGAGCCGAGCGGGCTAGCGTCGCGCCGGAGGTTTAAGCAACTCGGACGAACTGGGCCGCGCGTCGGCTTCATCGAGAGATCGGCTCGGTGGCTCAGCTCAGTACTCCCTAACAGTTTGAGTACTGCAACGGTGTCCGGCGATGTGTTGCTTCCGCAAGTTCGACGCAGTGGATGCCGCGACCCTGTGTTCATGGCGGCGAAGACCACGGCAGCGAACACCACAGGCGCGAAGTCCAAGTCGGCGAAGACCACGGCAGCGAAGGACGCACTCGGGCGGCGCGGTGAGGCGATCGCTGCTGAGCATCTCGAAACCAAGGGACTCACGATCGTCGACCGTAACTGGCGCTGCCAGCAGGGCGAGATCGACCTGATCGCCCGTGACGGCGGCGAACTCGTGTTCGTGGAGGTCAAGACGCGGTCGAGCGTGGCGTTCGGGCATCCGCTCGAAGCAGTCACCGCTGTGAAGCTTGCCCGCCTGAGGCGACTCGCAGCGGCATGGTGCGATGCGCACCCTGGCTCGCACGACGCAATCAGAATCGATGCCATCGGGGTGATCGCCCCATCGAGCGGCGCGGTCGAGATCGAGCACCTAGAGCGGATCTTCTGATGGGCTGCGCGGTTGCGGCGATTTTGATGGGCTGCACGGAAGCGGCGATTTCGGTGGGGCCGCGCTGATGGGGCTCGGGCGCACGTACGCCGTCTCGCTGCTCGGACTCACTGGCGCCATCGTCGAGATCGAGGCAGACCTGTCGAGCAATCTGCCAGCCTTTGTACTCATCGGGCTCCCGGATGCCGCACTCGGCGAAGCGAAGGACCGGGTACGGTCTGCGGCGGTGAACTCGGGCTGTGGCCTGCCGAACCGCAAGATCACCGTGAATCTGTCACCGGCGGCCCTGCCCAAACACGGCTCCGGATTCGACCTTGCGATTGCCCTTTCGGCGCTCGCCGCGGCCGGCTCGATCAGTGCAGAATCGATCGGTCGCGTGCTGCATCTTGGAGAACTCGGGCTCGACGGGCGGCTTCGCCCCATCAACGGAATTCTCCCCGCGGTGCTCGCTGCTGCGCGCGCTGGCTTTCAGACCGTCATGGTGCCAAGCGGCAACGCGGATGAAGCGGCGCTCGTTCCCGACGTGCGGGTCGTCGCGGTGGCCTCGCTGCGCGAGGCGGCGATCTGGCACGGCGGCGAGTTCGAGCCGATTGCGGTCGAGGCGATCACGCGAGTCGCCGCCGCCGAAGTGGACGAGAGCGAAGGCGACCTCGCAGATGTGATCGGCAACCCAGACGCCGTCGAGGCGATGATCGTCGCCGCCGCCGGTGGGCACCACGTCTTTCTGCTCGGACCACCGGGAGCTGGCAAGACGATGCTCGCTGCGCGGCTTCCCGGGTTGCTCCCCGACCTCGACCCCCACGCGGCGCTCGAGGTGAGTTCGATCCGTTCACTCGGCGGCTTGCCGGTCGGGGCGTCCCTGGTGCGCCGTCCGCCGTTCGAGGCACCCCATCACACCGCGACGGCGGCCGCGCTCGTTGGCGGCGGGAGTGGGCAGATTCGACCGGGGGCTGCTGCCCGGGCATCCGACGGAGTGTTGTTTCTTGACGAGGCGCCGGAGTTCAGTCCATCAGTGCTCGACGCCCTGCGGCAGCCGCTCGAGTCTGGCCTCATTACGATTCACCGGGCGAACGCGGTCGCGACCTTCCCCGGTCGATTCCAGCTTGTTATGGCGGCCAATCCGTGCCCGTGCGGACAGTACGGTGCGCGCGACTCGGAGTGCACCTGCCCGCCGAACGCCCGGCGGCGCTACGTCGGTCGATTGTCCGGCCCGCTCCTCGACCGCATCGATATTCAGCTGCGGGTGCAGCGCATCACGGCGGCTCAGCTGCGCGCGGCGCAGGAAAGCCGCGGAGTCTCGACCGCCACGGCGCGGGAGCGGGTGGCCGCAGCTCGCGCAATGGCGGCCGTGCGACTGTCCACAACACCCTGGCGACTCAACTCGCAGGTGCCCGGAGCATGGCTACGCGGACCGGGGGTTCGCCTTGCGCAGAGCGTGACGGCATCCATTGACCGCGCGCTCGAGCGCGGCGGCATCACCATGCGCGGCTACGACCGGGTGTTGCGGCTCGCGTGGACGATCGCGGATCTTGCGGGCAACGACAGCCCGAACGCCACCCAACTCGGGCAGGCGCTGTACCTGAGGAGGGCGATGTCGAGTTGAGTACGTTCGGATTGAAAGAAGCAGAAGTTGCCGAGCTGGTGCGAGCGGTGACGAGCCGTAACGATGCTGACCCTCCGCTCGACCACGATTCGATCGAGGAGCGCTTCGCTCGCGCAACGTGGACTGGGATCGCCGAGCCGGGGGACCGGGTCGCGGGCGCGGCGATCGAAGCGATCGGAGCCGCGCGCGCTCTCGCAGCGATCGTCGAGCGGTGGCCGCTCGAGCGCTTCGTCGCGTTGCTCGGCGAGAACGGAGCCGTGAGCGAGAAGGACCTGAGCGACGGTATGGATCGTTGGATGCCGCGGCTCAACTCCGGCGCCGCACTCATCGCGCTCCGCCAGGCGGCGCGCATCGGAGCCACCTTGCGCATCCCGACCGACCCGGATTGGCCCGCTGGGTTTGCCGGGCTTGAGCACCACGCGCCGATTGCACTGTGGAGCCGCGGTACGAATGAGGCGTTCCGGGCACTTGATCGTTCAATCGCGCTCGTCGGTGCGCGAGCGGCAACCGGCTACGGCGAGCACGTGACGATGGAGGCGTCCGCCGGACTTGTCGATCGCGGGTACGCAATCGTTTCGGGGGCTGCTTACGGCATCGACGGCATGGCGCACCGCGCTGCGCTTGCAAGCCATGGCATCACAGTCGCGTTTCTCGCTGGCGGCGTCGATCGCTTCTATCCCGCTGGGCACGATGCGCTCCTCACCAGAATCGTCGAATCGGGTGCAGTCGTCAGCGAGCTGCCGCCCGGCTCGCCGCCAACGAAGTGGCGTTTCTTGCAGCGCAACCGCTTGATCGCTGCAGCGAGTCTCGCAACCATTGTGCTTGAAGCAGGGTGGCGCTCCGGATCCCTGAATACCGCCGGGCACGCAAACACACTCGGTCGACCGGTCGGTGCTGTACCAGGTCCCGTGACAAGCGCGGCGTCAGCCGGATGCCATCGCCTGTTGCGCGAGCACCTCGCTGAGTGCGTCACGAACGCCGATGAGATGGCCGAGCTCGCGCCGCTCCTAGAGCCTATGGCTGCTGCCGGAGCATGGTCGGCAGCATCGCCCGCAGCATCGTCGACAGTGTCGTCGACAGTGTCGTCGGCAGTGTCGCCGGCAGTATCGCCCTCAGCATCGCCCTCAGCATCGCCGGGCGCCTCAACTGCCGCGGAGCGTGAAGCGCCTCTCGTCGCGACCGAAGCGGGTCCGACGCACACGCGCCTTGCCGACGCGATGAGCACCCGCGCTCCAAGAGGAGCCGCGGACATTGCGGCCCGTGCGGGACTCACCGTCGCGGAGGTGCACGGCCTTCTTGGGCGACTTGAGCTTGTTGGCGAGGTCGCAGAACGCGAGTCTGGCTGGATTAAGGTTCCGGCCCGCAGAACGTGAGCCTTTGCTCGCTTGGCGGATCAGCGCAGCCCTATGCTTTCGAGGTGATCACCCTCGTGCGCCGGCCTGCCCTGGTATCGGCCGCTCTCGCACCGGTGTTCTTTATCGGTGGCACGATCATCGCCGGCGCTTTCTGGCCGGAGTACAACCCGGTGACACAGACAATCAGCGAGCTGGCAGCGGGGGATGCCCCAACTCGCGTCTTCATGACGGTCATGTTCATGCTCACCGCGGCCTGCCACGGCGTGACCGGGTTCTTCGCGACCGGGGTCGGCCTTCCCGGCCGCGTTGCGTTGATTGCCGCATCCCTCGCCACATTCACAGTGGCGTTGTTTCCGCTGCCTACGATCGCGGGCTCGAGCACGGTACACAGCTCGAGCGCGATCGCCGGCTTCATCTTGCTCGCCATCTGGCCAGTGCTTGGGATGCGCCGCGGCAGCGGCTACCCGTGGATCATTCGCCCGTGGGGAGCCGTCCTCGGTGCCGGTGTCATGACAGCGTTCTGCTTCTGGTTTCTCGCCGTTTGGGCCGACCCCTCCCTCGGCTACACCGGAGTCATTGAGCGGGTCGCCGCAAACCTCGAGACCCTGTGGCCGCTCGCGACGGTGGTTGGCCTCTGGCTGCATCAGCGGCGCAGCCATAGGCTTGCCGAGTGATCCAACTCGGACAGTACCCGGCGGCATCCCACGTCATTGCGCACGTCAGCGACACCCACTTACTCGCCGGTGGGCGCCCGCTGTACGGCAAAGTCAACACGATCGACCACCTCGCGCAGGCGCTCACACAGTTGGAGCGGTCGATCGCTAAGCCCGAGGCGATCGTCTTCACCGGCGACCTCGCCGACCTGGGCGAGCCAGACGCATATGTACGATTGCGCGAAATCGTTGAACCGGTCGCCGAGCGCATGGGTGCCCAGATCATCTGGGTGATGGGCAACCACGACGAGCGCACCGACTACTCGCGTCAGCTTTTTGATGAAGAATCGAATGCGCCGCAAGACCGGGTCTACGACGTCCGTGGCTTGCGCATCATTTCGTTCGACACCACCGTGCCCGGCTACCACCACGGGGAAGTTACGGAAGATCAACTGGACTGGCTCGCCGACGTGCTCGCAAGTCCGGCAGAGCACGGCACGCTCCTCGCCGTGCATCACCCCCCGATCCCGACCCCGCTCCTCGAAGCGATGGGCATGCTTGAGCTCTTCGACCAGCACAAGCTGGCGGAGGTAATCCGGGGAACCGATGTCCGCGGCATCCTCGCCGGTCATTTGCACTACTCAACGCACTCGACCTTTGCCGGCATTCCGGTGTCCGTCGCCTCGGCGACCTGCTACACGCTCGATCTCAGCGCCGAGGATCGTGTGCTGTCCGGCGTCGACTTCGGTCAGTCGGTCAACGTCGTGCATGTGTACGAGGAGCAACTTGTGCACTCGATCATCCCGGTCGGCGACACGAGCGAGGTCACCGGGGTTCCGGCGGCTGGCTGGGAGCAGATCGCGGCGATGACTCCCGAGCAGCGCATCGACACCTTCTCGCGCAAGGACTCGGCGTTTAACACCGGTGAAGCCGAGGCCTCAGCGAGCGCCTGAGCCTCAGCGAGCGCCTGAGCCTCAGTTCGTGCAGTTCAGGTCAGCTCAATTCTGCCCAGCGTTCCCGCCGCGCACTCCGCGTAACGAAACCCATCGGCAACGCTCGCGCGACTAGCGAGATGAACTTGTACTTGAGGCTCGGGATCGAGACTGCGCGCCCGCGGTCAGCGGCCCGGAGCGCCGTGCCCACGAGGGGTTCGACATCGAGCCACATCCACGATGGCGCCATCGACTCTCGCGCCACGTCCATGCGCGCGTGAAACTCGGTGCGCACGAATCCGGGCGCAAGGGCAGTCACCGTGATGCCCGCCGGCCGGTAGTAGGCGTTCGCCCAGCGACTGAACGTGTGTAGCCACGCCTTGGCCGCCGAGTAGGTCGTCAGCGGCGCGTAGGCCGCGATGCTCGAAACGTTGATGATCGTGCCGCCGCGCTGCACCACCATCTGCCGCAGCGCGGCATGGGCCAAACGCATCGGCACCGTTACGAGCAGTTCAAGCAAGCGCACTTCGTCATCGATCGGGTTGAGATCGAAGGCGTTGTGCAGGCCGAATCCGGCATTGTTCACGAGTACCGTGATCGGCCGATCGGATGCCGCGATTCGCTCCTCGACCCGCGCAAGCGCACTCGGCTCCAGCAGGTCGGCGGCGAGCACCTCGACGGCAACGCCATGGAGCTCACGAAGCTCGACCGCGAGCGACTCAAGTCGCGCGGCATCGCGAGCCACCAACACCACGTCGTGCCCGCGCCCGGCGAGTTGGCGAGCAAACTCCGCCCCTATTCCGGCGCTCGACCCGGTAATGAGAGCGACTCCTGCTGAACGGTTGGTCATGTCGAAACGCTATCGCGGTCGAATGAATGTCGCCCGTCGTGAGCGACGATTGGCACATGGATCTCGCCAGAGCCGTCGATGACTTCGCTGCGCACCTCGCGGCAGAGCGCGGCTTCAGCGAGCACACGGTGCGGTCATACCGATCTGACCTCGGGCAGCTGGTCGAGTTTGCTGCTGCTCGCGGAGCTGACGATTCGAGCGAACTCGATCTCGAACTGTTGCGCGATTGGCTCTGGCGCGGCTCGCAGGCCGGCCTCGCCAAGTCGACGCTCGCTCGCAGGGCCGCGGCCGCGCGCAGCTTCACCGCCTGGCTGGCGCGAACAACCCCCAATTCGGCGGATGCCGCGGCTCGGCTCCGCGCACCCCGCTCCGACCGCCACCTCCCGCGTGTGCTCAACCGCGGCCAGATGGACGCAATTCTTGAGCGTGTTGCGACCAGGGCCGATGGTGGCGATGCAGTCGCAATCCGCGATCAGGCGATCGTCGAACTGCTGTATGCCTCCGCACTGCGCGTGAGTGAGTTGACCGGCTTGGCCACCAGCGATGTCGATCTTGGCCGGCTCACCGTGCGGGTGCTCGGCAAGGGGTCCAAGGAGCGCGTCGTCCCCTTCGGTATCCCCGCGCAGCGCGCGATCAATGTGTGGCTCGATCATGGTCGATCGGTTCTCGCAGGCAGCATCCCGACTGACGCCATGTTCGTCGGGGCGAAAGGCAGACCGCTGACGCCCCGCACCGTCTACGAGCTCGTCTCGAGACTGCTCGCCACCGTGCCGGGCGGCGGACCCAAAGGCCCGCACACCCTTCGCCACACTGCCGCGACCCATTTGCTCGACGGCGGTGCTGACCTCAGGGCCGTGCAAGAGATGCTCGGACACGCGAGTCTCGGTACGACACAGCTGTACACGCACGTTTCAACCGAGCGGCTTCGCGAGAGCTACCGCATCGCCCACCCGCGTGCGTGAGTGGGTGTTGCGGCCTGGCTACGAAGACGGCAGTTGCGCCCGGTACACCTCGAGCACCCGCTCCAAATACGACGTCACCACGGTCTGCTCTGCCGCACTGAACTCGTCGAGCACCGCGTCGATGCCCGTGATCATCGGCATCAGGGCTCGCATTGCGCGTTCCACGGAGGCGGGGCTCGGAACGATAAGAATGCCGCGCCGGTCGGTCGGATGCTCGGTGCGGCGCACATGGCCAAGCGCGACCAGGCGATCCACCACTGATGTCACAGCCGCTGTGCTGATCGAGAGTCGGCGAGCCAGTTCGGTCGGCGAAAGTGGCCCGTTCATGATGAGAAACTCCATTGCCTGCAAATCGGTCGGGTTGACGGTGAGCTCGCGACCGACGTGCGCCTCGAACTCCTCGCTCACCTCGACGAACTCGCGAATGAGCACGGTCGCACGCCGAGCGGCCGGCTGTCGCGAGGCATCTATCGAGGCGGTTGGCACGAGAGCTAGTTTAGCGCTATGTTGTTCGACGAGCGAATAGCTAACTAATCTAATAACAGACCCGAGTAGTACAAGTCCAGAGAGAGCCATGAACCGCCTCACGAAGTTCATCACTGCCCGCACAACATCCTGGATCGTTCTCGTCGTTGCGTTCCTCGCCGCCGGTCTGTTGTTTGCCGCTGGCTCCGGGGCGACCGAAGAAACATCGCCGGGGGTTGGATTGCCGGCCTCAGCAGAGTCCGCGCGGGCCGCTGCGGCCCAAGAGGATCTGCCGAGCGCCGATTCAACGAGCGGCCTCTTCGTCTTCAGTCGTGACGGGGCAGAGCTGACCGATGCCGACGTCGAGGCCGTGGCCGCGGCATCCATTGAGCTTGCGGAGTTCGCGCCCGAAGGATTTATCCCGCCGCCGAACGTTTCCGACAACGGCACAGCGGCTCTCGTCGTCGTGCCGCTCGACATCCTCAGCGACGTTACCGCCCAGACTGAGCGCGCCGACGAACTACGCGCGGTCGCCAACGCCGACCTTCCTGATGGACTCACTGCTCTGTTGACCGGTGCAGAGGGCTTCGCGGTCGACATCTCCGCGGTATTCGAAGGCGCCGACTTCACCCTGCTCTTGACGACAGTCATTGTCGTTGCCGTGCTGCTGCTCATTACCTACCGCAGCCCGTGGCTCTGGCTCGTGCCGCTCGTTGTCGTCGGTACCGCTGACGGCCTAGCGGGCATCGTCGCCACGCGGGTCTCCTCGGCGGTCGGCATCACTCTGGATGCCTCGGTCACGGGCATCCTGTCGGTGCTCGTCTTCGGAGCTGGCACCAACTATGCACTCTTGCTCATCGCGCGGTATCGCGACGAACTGCGCCTCCATGAAGATCGCCGAGAGGCAATGGCCCGCGCACTTCGGGGGGCGGGCCCAGCGATCATCGCGAGCGGCAGCACTGTTGTGCTCGCTCTTCTGACCCTCGCCTTCGCTCAACTCGAGGGCAACCGCGCGCTCGGCATTGCATGCGCCAGCGGTGTCGTAGTCGCAATGATCTTCGCGCTCGTCGTGTTGCCCGCCGCGCTCGTGCAGTTCGGCCGCGGACTCTTCTGGCCGTATGTTCCGCGATTCGGCACCGAAGGCTCGACCGAGCGCGGGTTCTGGCATAGCCTCGGCACGCGCATATCGCTGCGACCGGTTGCCGTTGCGATCGTCGGCGTTGCCGTGCTCGGGGCGCTGTCGCTGGGCGTGCCGCAGATACAACTCGGCCTCAACCAGAGCGAGCGCTTCACCGCGGTGCCCGAGGCAGTTGTCGGCCAGGAGATCATTGCCGACGCATTCTCTGCTGGCAGCGGTTCGCCAGCGTTCGTGATCACGAACGCCGACTTCGCAGACGAGGTGGCGGATGTCGCGGCATCCGTCGATGGCGTTGACTCGGCTACCGTCGGCGAGTCGAACGGCGACATCACTCAAGTCAACGTCGTTCTCGGCGCCTCTGCGGAAACTCCGGAGTCCTTTGCCGCCATCGATAGCCTGCGCTCCGAGCTCGGCTCGATCGACGGGGCGCAGGCGCTCGTCGGCGGCCTCGATGCGCAGGCGCTCGACGTCAACCGCGCGCAACTGGCCGACCAGAACCTCGTGATCCCGCTGATTTTGGTGCTCGTGCTCCTCGTGCTCATCGTCCTGCTGCGGGCCTTGGTCGCTCCGTTGCTCCTGCTCCTGACAGTTGTCGCGTCCTTCTTCGCGAGTCTCGGTGCAAGCTGGTTCCTGTTCCAGGCCTTCTTCGGATTCCCCGCCATCGATACCAACGTTGTGCTGTTCAGCTTCCTATTCCTTGTCGCGCTCGGGGTGGACTACAACATCTTCCTGGTAACGAGAGCGAGAGAAGAGGCGCTTGAACACGGCACCAAAACCGGGATGATCCGCGCGCTCGCCGCCACCGGTGGCGTAATCACGAGCGCTGGGATTCTGCTTGCAGCGGTCTTCGCGGTGCTCGGCGTACTGCCCCTCATCACACTCACCCAGATCGGCATCATCGTGTGCATCGGTGTGCTGCTCGACACGCTCCTCGTGCGAACCCTCATCGTCCCGTCGCTCGCGTTCATTACCCGCGAGCGGTTCTGGTGGCCCGGTCGCGCGATCTCCGCGACGCCGTGGACCAGCACTCCCAAGACCACTCCCACCAGCACTCCCACCAGCACTCCCGCTACCTCGTCGGCAACAAAATTGATCGGGGGATACCGCCGAGATAGTTGAGCGGTGAGACGTACTCGCCGTCTCGCCGAACTCCGAAGTGGATGCACAGCTCAGAACAGTGACCGGCCACCCCATGGCCGATCAGTTCGCCGCGCGCAACGGACTGCCCCACGACAACAATGGCAATCACAGGCTCGTAGCTCGAGATGAGCCCGCCGGGGTGCCGAATCGACAGCACTGGCCGATCAACGACCACCCCGGTGAAGTGCACGACCCCAGCGCTCGGTGCGAACACTCGAGCGCTCGAAGCCGCAATATCGATGCCGCGATGTCCGGCAGAGTATTGCGTTGCTGGCGCGATGAACGGTCGCAGGATGCGATAGGGCGGCTCGACCGGCCAGGCCCAGCTGCCGGCGACGTTCGCGGTGGCAGGCGTCGCACTCGCGAGGTCGACTGGCAGCAGAAGCGCGAACACCACCACCACGCAGGCCGGTACCCGGCGGGTGGCGGGCGGACGCGGCATCCGCCAAGCATCGCCGGTCGAGATCGCTGAGTCGGAGACCAACGCGCGGCCGTGCAGTTTCTTGCAGCTCAGCACCAAGTGGGGGAGCGGTGCTACTCTTCTGACAGCACTGCGAGCAATCGCGGTGACTACGCGTGCCTATAGCGCTCCTCGTCGAGCGTGGCAAACACTCCATCAGTCCCCGGGAAACCGGGGTGGACGTGTGCCCGGGCACTAGGTTCCGCCCCGACCGGGTACGGAAGAACAACTGAGATCGGTGCACGCGAGTGTGCCAACGAAGGAGCACGGCCATGGCCGTTGTCACAATCCGCCAGCTGCTCGACAGCGGCGTTCATTTCGGGCACCAGACCCGCCGTTGGAACCCGAAGATGAAGCGCTTCATCTTTACCGAGCGTTCCGGCATCTACATCATCGACCTGCAGCAGTCGCTCGGCTTTATTGACCAGGCGTACGACTACGTGAAGGAGACGGTCGCTCACGGCGGCACGATTCTCTTCGTCGGCACCAAGAAGCAGGCGCAAGAAACGATCGCAGAACAGGCGACCCGCGTCGGCCAGCCGTACGTTAACCAGCGTTGGCTCGGTGGACTTCTCACGAACTTCCAGACCGTGTCGAAGCGCCTCGCGCGAATGAAGGAGCTCGAAGAGCTCGACTTCGAGGACACTGCCAAGAGCGGGTTCACCAAGAAGGAACTGCTGATCAAGAAGCGCGAGCTCGACAAGTTGCACAAGTCGCTTGGCGGCATCCGCAACCTGACGAAGACCCCGAGCGCGATCTGGGTGGTCGACACCAAGAAGGAGCACCTCGCAATCGACGAGGCGCGCAAGCTCGGCATCCCCGTTATCGGCATTCTCGACACGAACTGCGACCCAGACGAGGTGCAGTACCCGATTCCGGGTAACGACGACGCGATCCGCTCGGTTGCGCTCTTGACCCGCATCATTGCGGATGCCGCTGCCGAAGGCCTCATTCAGCGTCACCAGAAGCCTGAAGAGGGTGTTGAAGTCGAGCCACTCGCGGCTTGGGAGGCGGAACTGCTGCAGGCCTCGGAAACCCCGTCGTCGACCGCCGAGAAGATCGAAGCCGTTGATGGTGCCGTCGCAGGCGACACGGATGCCGCGGCTGTCGCCGAGGTCATCGCGGCCGCAGTGCCGGTCGAGGAGAACGACGCTGACGCGCTCGTTGCCGAGCACGAGGCCGCCGCAGACCCGACGATCGTGCCCGAGCACCATG
>CAZCOC010000015.1:0-13337 GCA_964500075.1 uncultured Salinibacterium sp. | reverse complement strand
GTGCGATGCGCAGCATCACACTCACGGCCCGGCGATGGGCGAGCGAGCCGCAGCGGCAGGATGGTACGGAATTCTCGATGAGCTGCGGCGGTCGCATCCAGAGCTCATCATCGAGAACTGTTGGAACGGTGGTCGACCGCTCGATCTCGCGATGATCGCTCACCACGACACAACGATCGGCGATGACTGGTGCCGATCAGAATCGAACCGCACGGCCAAACTCGGTCTCGGGCGCTACCTCCCGTCGAGCTGGGCAAGTGCGTATACGGGCGACGAGGATCTGCCGGTGCGCAGCCGGCTGGCGCCATATCTCGTCGGCGGACCGTGGATCACCATGGGCGACCTCGCCGGCTGGGATGACGCGCACCACGAGACGGTGCGAGTCGGCCTTGACATCGCCCGGCGGTGGCGCACTGCAGAGCGTTCAGCTCGGGTCATCGAAGCCCAGACGGATGCCCCGCTCGCCGGCATCGCAACGACCGCGCGTGCCGACGGCTCGCGCTTCGCGACGTTCGTCGTCACGCCCGCCGATGTCGGAGTCGCAATTCGGTGGCACGCGGGACCGGGAGTGCTGTGCGATGAGTGGACCGGTGAGCGACGGCCCGTGACGGCGTCAGAAGCCGAGCTCGGGGTGCTTCTTGACACGAGCGCGCCCACCGGGCTCGCGCTGAGCATTCATCCCAATTGAACGGGCGGTTACGCGGTGTCGTGTGGTGTGGCGCGACTGCGACGAACGCGGCGCAACAGGCTGCCTGCCGCACGCACCGGCGCTGTCACTCGCTAAGACATCGATGAGCGGAACCGTCGTACCGTCGTCTCTACGGACCTCGCTATTTCATCGGCTCAGTCAGCCGAGGACATAGTCAAGCCGACGAGGGTCCTCCACTCGGCCTCACCGAGCATGGCTGCCATTCGTTGCTGCACATCGGCCACACGCGAGAACTCGTCCCACCGAGCGATGGTGTGCGCAAACTCGATCGGGTCTGCATTCCGATGGCACTCGGCCGGAAACTGCAACGTCGTCATCTCTCGATGCGTCGCGCCCGGGAAGTCGGAACGCCGAAAATACTTTCGCCACGTGTACAGGTCAGACCAGATGCCTTCCGGGGTAACGGTCCACCCGGTCTCCAGTTCCAGATAGGACGACCGCGAATGGGTAGTCCCGGTGATGCTGACACAATTTTTCGGCGGATCCGCAAGGTGCCATGCGATGCAGGTTGGATCCGAGAGGTTGGCCGGGTGAAGTTCGAGCCTGTCATCAGCCGAAATATAGCCATTGCTCGATTGCACCAACATTCGGTCGACGAGCATGCCGATCATGTTTTCGACGTGGCGTGGCAACAAGATGTCATCGTCGGCCAGATAGACGATCGCGTCAGATTTGGCTTCCCGCACGCCTAGATCGCGATGAAGATCTCCGCAGTTCTCCCATTTCGGCAGGTCCAAGAAGCGAACGCGAGCGTCGTGTGCCACAAGGCTCTCGGCAACGGACCGGGTGGCTTGATCGACACCGTCACCGACGATGATGACCTCGAGTTCTGAGACGGTTTGGCGGAGCGCGCTGCCGACAGAGATCGCAAGGGTCGTGGCTGCGCGAAACGTCGGCGGAGTACGCTCGCGCGAGGCACGTTCACGCAACCTCCCTCAGTGCCAGCGTGGCGACGGTTCGCAGCTCAACCGAAGTGGCCTCGGGCACTAGGAGTAGCGCGCTCAGAGCTCTGACACCCAGCCAAGTTATGTGCTCCGCTTGCGTTAGCGAGAGCCCGGTGGCGTCGGCGACCTGCAGAACCACTTCATGGTGGAGGAAGCGACCTCCCTCTGCACTCGTTCTCACCCGGCACACCACGCTCGATACTGTGTCTGCGAGCGCGGCAGGGAAGTAGAGCGCAACTCCGTGGAGGCCGATCTCCGTCCGGCGCTCAACCGCGAACTCCCGATCAGCCGCAACGCCTCGCACCCCCAGGGTGACGGTGTCCGGGCGCTGGATTCGAACGAGTGGCTGGCTCCATTGAGTGACTTCACGACTGGCGGATGTCGTCGTCACATACTCGACACCGATACCCCGTGATTCTGCAACTTCGACGATGCCGCGAGGTTCGATCCGCCAGTTCGTCATCGCCTCAAGCGGAATCTCGCGCAGCGAAGCCGTTGCAGCCGTGGGTTCGTCGTGACCTAGTGGAAGGCCCGGCTCAGTGTCGCGGTCGTGAGCGAGCATGAGCGCAATCGCGACACGCAGGTCTGTTGTCATGAGAAACGGATGCGCCAATGTCCTCAGTAGCTCGCGCTCGCCTACCCAAAGCAGGGGCGATACTACCGACACTCGCTCGGGAACTTCGATAATCGCAAAACGCTTTCGCTTCGCGTCGTAGTACCTGCCCCAATCGTATTCAATGGAATCATGCAGCACTTGAGTGCCAGCGACCTCCTGAGTGAACCACTCAATAAAGGGGGTTGGCTCTCCGCCGTGTCGACGTTCGTAATTGCTCGGGGTTGACTGAATGGTCGTACTGAGTTGGCAGAAGCCGTGCAGACCCGGTTCGCATCGGGCATTCAGGAGAAACGATCGGTTTCCCGGCCCACCGTGCACGAGCAGGCCAACGAGAGCGGTTTCTCGCTGTCGGATCAGAAGCTGCTCGTTACCCGAGTCATCAGCGAAACCGACAATCTGGAAGAAGTCACTACGCTTGTTGCGCAACACGCCGCTGTCGACGTGCCATTCCGAGTGCTCCAATTCGCAGGACCGCACTGAAGTCTGCTCGGCGAGTCGTGACCGCAACACCATGATTTCCTCCCAGGTTGACGCGGTCACGTGAGGCATGAGGCCACCCTAATAGAGGGGCCCGCGGGGAGCGAACGTGAGCGATGCACCAACGGCGCGCCCGGGATTAACCGTCTGTGGCACGTGTGAAGATCGACTCGTGCCATTGGACTTCACCGCGATCGACTTTGAAACCGCCAACAACTCAGCCGCGAGTGCGTGCTCCATTGGCCTCGTGAAGGTGCGCGACGGCCGTGTCGTTGATCAGGCGTATTGGCTCATCAGGCCGCCGCTCGGCCACGATGCGTTTCTCGAATGGAACGTGCGCATCCACGGCATCATGCAGGCGGATGTCGCGGATGCCCCGCTCTGGAGCGAGCAACTCCCGGCCCTCATTGCATTCGCGGAGACCGATGTTCTCGTCGCCCACAACGCGGGCTTCGACATGGGGGTTATTGCAGCAGCCTGCGCAGCGTCATTCGTGCCGACCCCGGACCTCGACTACCTGTGCAGCCTGCAGGTTGCCCGCAGGACCTACCACCTTGATTCGTATCGGTTGCCGGTCGCGGCGCTGGCCGCTGGCTTCGAAGACTTCGAGCACCACAACGCAGCAGCCGACGCGCAGGCCTGTGCCGCAATCATCGTGCACGCGGCCAACCGGCACGGGGCATCCGACATTGAGGCGCTTGCCGAAGCAACCGGCTTGCGCGTCAAGCGACTTGGCGCGGCGGCCGACGCGACAGCGACCACTGCAACATCGTGACGGCGACGAACCCCGCGACTCCGATGCGATTCATCATCGTCGGGGCCGGAGCCATGGGGCGCGACTGGATTCGCCTCGTGCACAATTCGCACGACGCTGAGTTGGTTGGCCTCGTCGACATTTCGGTGGGTGCCGCGACCGACGTACTTGAGCGCGAAGGCGTTTCGGGCGTGCCGGTTGGCGCGACTCTTGGCGAGCTGATCGGCGCGACGTCGCCAGACGCCATCATCAACGTGACTATCCCCCAAGCCCACCACGCAATCACGACCGAATCACTGTTCGCCGGCTTGCCGGTGCTGTGTGAGAAACCACTGGCGCCAACACTTGCCGAAGGCATGTCGATGGCTGCGGCATCCGAACTCACCGGCCAATTGCTGATGGTGAGCCAATCGCGGCGATATGTTCGCACGCTCGCCGCGTTCAAGGAGCAGTTGGGGAGCATCGGCGACGTTGGGATGCTATCGACACAGTTCTTCAAGTACCCGAGCCTCAGCGGATTCCGCGTTGAGCTCGATCATGTGCTGCTCGTCGAGATGGCGATCCACGGCTTCGATTGCGCGCGCTACCTCCTCGATCGCGAGCCGCTCGCGGTTCGCTGCGTCGAGTTTCATCCGAGCTGGAGCGAGTTCGCACCAAACGCTGCGCCCGCGGCATCCGCCATGTTCGAGTTCGAAGGCGACGTGCGCTTTGTCTACACCGGCAGTCTCGTTAGCGCCGGCTTGGAGACGCACTGGAACGGCGAGTGGCGGGCAAGCGCCTCCCGCGGTACGGCAATGTGGGACGGGGAGAACGAGCCGGTCGTCTCAACCGGGGTTCCAGCCGAGATTGACCAGACCTCGCCCGAGGAGATCGCGGGCGGGCTTGCCGAGTTCATTGCGGCGCTGCGAACCGGGGTCGCTCCCTCGGGCGAAGTGCACTCGAACATCATGAGTCTCGCGATGGTCGAAGCCGCCTCGCGCTCAGCTGAGACCGGCGAGCGGGTCACGATCGCCGAAGTGCTTGCTGAGGGTTATCGCGACGCGGTCGCGAACGAACGGCGACCGGATGTCGCGGAGGTGCTGCGCGGCTGGGGCTCAGCTTCTGCATGGCTCAGCTGAAGCTGCTCGGCTGAAGCTGCTACCCGTTTTGTGGGAACCCGAGGTTGATGCCGCCGTGTGACGGGTCGAGCCAGCGGCTCGTGATCGCCTTCTCCCTCGTGAAGAAGTGCACGGCCTGCGGGCCGTATGCCTTCGTGTCGCCGAACAGGGAGTCCTTCCAGCCGCCGAACGAGTAGTATCCGACCGGCACCGGGATTGGCACGTTGATGCCGATCATGCCGACCTGCACTTCGTGCTGGAAGCGTCGAGCAGCGCCGCCATCGTTCGTGAAGATGGCCGTGCCGTTGCCGTACTGGCTCGCATTGATGAGGTCGAGGCCTTCTTGGTAGGTTGCGACTCGCACGATCGAGAGCACCGGGCCGAAGATCTCGTGCCGGTAGACATCTGAGTCAGTCGAGACCCGGTCGATGAGGGTCGGTCCCAACCAGAATCCGTCGGCACCACCGTCAACCTCGACACCGCGCCCGTCAACCACGACGGATGCCCCGTCGGCAATCGCAACGTCGATATAGCTGGCAACCTTGTCGCGGTGCTCGCGCGTGATGAGCGGACCCATATCGCAGCCGCGCGTACCATCGCCAACCTTCAGTCCCGACATCCGCGATTCAATCTTGGCGATGAGTTCGTCGGCGACCGGCTCGACGGCGACGACCACCGAGATCGCCATGCAGCGCTCGCCGGCCGAGCCGAATCCCGCGTTGATTGCCGAGTCAGCGACAAGCTCGAGATCAGCGTCCGGCAGCACGAGCATGTGGTTCTTCGCTCCACCGAGCGCCTGCACCCGCTTGCCGGCGCGCGAAGCCGTTTCGTAGATGTACTTGGCGATGGGCGTCGACCCGACGAACGAGATCGACTGAACGATCGGGTGCTCGAGCAGAGCATCCACCGACTCTTTATCGCCGTGCACGACGTTGAAGACGCCGTCTGGAAGCCCAGCCTCCTTGAAGAGCTTGGCCATCCAGATCGCGGCCGATGGGTCTTTCTCGGATGGCTTCAGCACCACAGCATTGCCAGCGGCGATTGCGATCGGGAAGAACCACAGCGGCACCATCGCGGGAAAGTTGAACGGGCTGATGATGCCGACGACACCGAGCGGTTGGCGTAGCGAGTAGACGTCGACGCCGGTCGAGACGTTCTCGGAGTACTCGCCCTTCATCAACTGCGGCATGGAGGTCGCGAACTCGACGACCTCGAGCCCGCGAGCAACCTCGCCGAGAGCGTCAGAGGTGACCTTGCCGTGCTCATTGGTGAGGATCGCGGCGACCTCGGCCTTCCGGGCGTTCAGTAACTCGCGGAAGTTGAAGAGCACGCCTTGACGCTTTGAGAGCGAAGCCTCCGCCCAGGCAGGAAAGGCCGCCTGCGCGGCCCGTACCGCGACGTCGACGTCTGCGGTGCTCGCCAAGCGAACTTCACGTGAGACCGTACCTTCTGCCGGGTTGTAGACGGGAGCGGTGCGTGACGAGGCGCCAGCGAACGGTGCGCCGTTCACCCAGTGATCGAGAATGTCCATGACACAACTCTAGCGATGGACATTTCTCGAACCTTTTTGGGCGGATGCCGCGGCGCGACTTGCACACACCTGCCGTGCCAGCACCTCGTTGTCTGTGGCCGCTGCGAGACTGAGCGCATGGACGCCAACACCTCAACTCTCATCACCCTCGTTGTCGGCCTCGTCGTCGGGCTTGGGCTCGGGGCGCTCATCGGTTGGCTCATTGCTCGTTCGCGCGGCGTCGGCGGTGCGGCAGCCCAAGAGGCCGCGCGAACGGTGTCAGCGCTGTCGGCACGAGCCGCGGCATCCGACGCGACAGCAACCGAGCTGCGACAGCAAGTGGAGCAATTGCTCGCTCAGCAGCGTGCCCAGCAGGAGAAGAACGAGCAAGACAATCGTGTGCTGCAGGCCCTCATGCCGGTGCAGGAGACCTTGCGCACGATGCAGTCCAAGGTCACCGATCTGGAGCGCGAGCGCACGAGCCAGTTCGGTGCGCTCAACCAGCAACTGCTGTCAGCGCGCCAGTCGGAGGAGCAATTGCGCGCAACCGCAGAGTCCCTTGCTTCGGCCCTTCGCTCCAACAGTGTGCGAGGTGTGTGGGGCGAGACTCAGTTGCGCAATGTTGTCGAGGCAGCAGGGCTCATCGAACGGGTCGACTTCGATGTGCAATCGAGCATTCAATCGGATGCCGGCAGCGGCAGACCAGACATGGTCATCCACTTGCCAGGCGGCAAGAACATCGCGGTCGATGCAAAGGTGCCGTTCAGCGCGTATCTCGAGGCGAGCCAGATTCCCGTGACAGCAACTGGCGAGGAGGGGGCACGGCGCGAAACCCTCATGAAGCAGCACGTTCGCACCGTGCGCAGTCACATCGATGCGCTCGCGAGCAAGGCGTACTGGGCGGGGCTTGAGGCCTCTCCTGAACTGGTGATCGCGTTCATCCCGAGCGAGTCGCTGGTCTCATCGGCGATGGAAGCAGACCCTGCAATCATGGACTACGCCTTCAGCAAGCGAGTCGCGCTCGCATCCCCTGTCACGCTGTGGTCGGTGCTGAAGACCGTCGCATTCTCGTGGCAACAGGACGTGCTGACGGAGGACGCCAAGTTGCTCTTCGACCTGAGCCGCGAACTCTACTCGCGGCTGGCAACTCTGGCCGGCCACGTCGAAAAGCTCGGCCGATCGCTCGAGAGCACCGTCAAGAATTACAACGGATTCATCGGCTCCATGGAACGCCAAGTGCTGCCGACGGCCCGCAAGCTCAACAAGCTCGACGAGTCAACCGTGCTCGGCCCACTCACGGCGATCGAGGAGTCACCGCGCGAGCTCAGCGCGATGGAACTGGTCGCCGAACTCGAAGCTCAGCGCAAAGCGGACTGAGTTGCTGCAGGCTCCACGACGGTATTGGCGTCTGCACCAGCATCGCTCAGCGCATGGCTTGCGCATTGTGCACCCGCTGGCATCAGACGCTTGACCAATGTCCGGTGCCATCAGCGAACGCAGCGCGCGTCAGCGAACGCAGCGCGCTTCAGCGGTCGAGCCACTTCTCGGCAAGATGGTCTGCGCTCACACGACGGATCGTGTTCGAATGAGAGCGCAGCACGATGCTTTCGGTGCGGATGATCGGGCCGAGTCGCCTGACGCCGTTGACCAGGCCGCCATCGGTGACGCCGGTTGCGACGAAGAAGGTGTTGTCGCTGCGAACGAGGTCGTCGGCTTCGTAGACGTGGTCGAACTTGAGCCCAGCATCCGTTCCGCGCTCGCGCTCGTCCTCCGTCGACGGAACCAGAATCCCCTGAATCAAGCCGCCGAGCGCTTTGATCGCGCATGCTGTTGCGACCCCTTCCGGGCTACCCCCGATCCCGACACACATGTCGATTCGGGTGCCGTACAGCGCGGCGTTGATTCCGCCAGCCACATCACCATCGAGCATCAGTCGCGTCGCGGCTCCGGCGGCTCGAATGTCTTCGACGAGCGTTGCATGCCGGGGGCGGTCGAGTACCGCAACGACCAGGTCGTCGACTCGTTTGCCTTTGGCCTTGGCCAGAGCGCGGATGTTCTCGCCGATCGGCTTACGAATATCGACCGTGCCGCGTCCCTCAGCCCCGGTGACGATCTTGTCCATGTAGAACACGGTGGATGCGTCCAGCATCGTTCCGCGGTCCGAAACAGCGATCATCGAGATCGCGTTCTGACGACCAGCGGCAGTCAGGGACGTGCCGTCAATGGGATCCACAGCGATGTCGCAGGAGGGTCCGCGTCCGGTTCCGACGCGCTCGCCGTTGTAGAGCATCGGCGCATTGTCCTTTTCGCCCTCACCGATGACGACAACACCATCGAAGTCGACCGTTCCCAGGAACTTGCGCATCGCATCCACGGCCGCACCGTCTGCAGCAAGCTTGTCGCCCTTGCCGATGAAGGGCACGGCGCGGATCGCGGCGGCCTCGGTTGCCCGCACGAGCTCGAGCGCAAGATTGCGATCGGGGTGCAGGTAGAGGGTCTCCGGTTCAGTCTTCACGGTTCGCGTCCTTGGGTTGTGAGGGCAGTCGTGCGGTTCTCAGCGAGTGGACGCGCCGGTGGTGGTCAGCGCCAGCCCAGCCTATCGCGGCCGCACGTGGCAATCGGGGTAAGGGAACTCCGTCGCGGGCTTCTTCGGTATCGTCGCGGCGAACAGCCCGATAGGATGCTCGAAACAAAAGTCTACCCGAAGGACTTTCATGCTTCTGACGACAAATCGTGCTGCTCGCGTGGCGATTGCTGTGCTCTTGGCTACTCTGGGCGCGACTGTCGTCGCTCAGTCGTCCGCGATACCGGGCGCACGTGCCGCCGCGACGCCCATCTACAACTCGATTCCTGCGGTGTACCCGCCTTCGTTTCCAAGCCTCGGCTACCAAGCGCAATCCACCAGAGAGTTTGGCGATCACGTCGTGCTTGGCGGCGGGTCCCGGTTCCTCGAGACGATGACGATCGGCCTCACTAACTGGGCGTGCGGCAGCGATTACACGCTCACTCAGCCGGGAAACGTATGGGTGCCCGCGGCGGATCCGGGGCCGTGCATCACCACACCTGGGTCGACCTTTGTGCATCCGATCACGCTGACGATCTTTGCGGTCGACAACACAGGACTCAATCCGGCCGCGGGAGCGGTGCTGACGACACTCACTCAGAGTGTCACCGTGCCGTTCCGACCGTCCGCGGACGTGGGCAATTGCACGGTACCTATTGTTGATCCTCTAGGCCGTCGCTGGTTCAACGTCGGCACGGGCACCTGCCACAACGGTTATGCGTTCAACGTCGACTTCGACCTCACCTCTCTCAACCTCGAGCTGCCCGACGAGGTGATCATCAGCGTCGCCTACAACACGCAGTCCTGGGGAAGCGCGCCGATCGGCGCTCCCGGCCCCTATAACTCTCTCAACGTGAGTCTCGCGAGCGCCCCCGCGACGGTCGGCAGTGGAGCCGAACCCGACGTGATGTTCCGAGACTTCGCGGGAAGCGGGTTCCTTCGAGAGACAGGTTGGGCAGCATTCTTCGGATTTGTCATGGAGCTCAACGCGAACCCGACCGCGACTAGCACCGGTCCTGAACTCGCCGCGGCTGGTGCTGACGTGTTCGGCCCGATCGCCCTCGGGGTCGGATTCGTTCTTGCGGGATTCGTAGTGCTCGTGTCGACGAAACTCACTCCGCGCCGACGCTAAGGATGTCGAGCCGACGCGGTTCGAGAGCGCGCCTCAGCTGGAGAGCACGCTCAGGATTTCTCTCGCGGGGTCGGCGAACCAGCCGATGTCGGAGCCCTCACCGAAAGCCCGTGAGTGGTCAACTTGTGTCCCTTCGCCGGAACGACAAGCGACACAACGTGACCACTGGCGCAACAAGCCTGATGCAAGAGTGTGAAGTCACGGGCTTGCTGCACTCGGTCTCACATTTCGGAGGCACGATTATCCAGCCCCATCCAAGCCCTGCAAGAGCACCGGAGCACACCCTCGCGATCGCCGACCTACTTCCCGACCTACTTCGCCGAACCATGCTCCGCATACCAACGAGAAACCGAGGCCCGTGACGGCGATGGCTAGACTTTGACCGGCCAATAGCCCGACACGATCGCAACCCAAGGAGAGCCACCATGCCTGTTGCCACCCCAGAGCAATACGCCGAGATGCTCGACAAGGCCAAGTTGCACGGTTTTGCCTACCCCGCGATCAACGTCTCGTCGTCGTCGACGATCAACGCTGTACTTCAGGGACTCACCGAGGCTCGCTCTGACGGCATCTTGCAAGTGACGACTGGCGGTGCGGACTTCTTCGCTGGACAGAGTGTAAAGGCACGAGCATCCGGTGCATTGGCGTTTGCGGCATTCGCAACCGAGGTCGCCAAGAATTACCCGGTCACGATTGCCCTGCACACCGATCACTGCCCGAAGGATGCCCTTGCTGGTTTCGTCATGCCGCTCATTGAAGCCTCCGAGGCCGCGGTCAAGGCCGGCGGTAACCCTATTTTCCAATCGCACATGTGGGATGGCTCTGCGGTGCCACTGACCGAGAACCTCGAACTCGCGAAACAGTTGCTACCTCGGATGAAGGCGATGAACGCGATTCTCGAGGTCGAGATTGGCGTTGTTGGTGGCGAAGAGGACGGCGTGAGCCACGACATCAACGAGCACCTCTACACGACTCTTGATGACGCGATCGCCACCGTCGAGGCGCTCGGGTTTGGCGAGCAGGGACGATACCTCACAGCGCTCACCTTCGGCAATGTGCACGGCGTCTATAAGCCGGGCAATGTCAAGCTCAAGCCAGAGCTGCTTGGCGAGATTCAGGCTGGCATCGAGGCCAAGTACGGCACGGCCGCGAAGCCCCTTGACCTCGTCTTCCACGGCGGCTCAGGTTCGAGCAACGAAGAGATCGCGACTGCCGTTTCCAACGGTGTTGTCAAGATGAACATCGACACCGACACGCAGTACGCCTTTAGCCGCTCGGTTGCCGACACCGTGCTGCGGAACTACGACGGCTTTTTGAAGGTGGATGGCGAGGTCGGCAACAAGAAGATCTACGACCCGCGATCATGGGGCAAGTTGGCAGAATCCGCGATGGCGGCTCGCATCGTCGAGGCCACGAAGCAGCTTGGCTCGGCCGGGCACTCGGGAAACTAGCCGGTCGGATACGCGCGGCACTGGTCAGGATCAGGTCGTGGGGAGCAGCGCGACGTACGCAGCGAGCCCCGGGTCACCCAGGATCGCGACGATGAGGCTCACGGATGCAACAAGCACCGAAACCGCACCAGCGATCACCGGCACTGGCCATGCCAGCTTGCCAGTGCGCAGCCTCGAGGATGACAGCCAAATCGCCACGACAAGCAGCACGATTCGACTCGCATTGACGACCGCACCGACACTGAGCGCGAGCTGCGTGTTCGTGTACTCGCCGATCCCCTGAGCGAGGTACAGCGTGCGCAGTGTGCCAGGCAAGTCGGAGAACGTCGCGAATGAGGAGACCACGTCCACGATTCCAATGGTGATGAGAGTGAGGGTCAGAACCATGTCCCACCGACGAGGACACCGCTGGTCAGGCGAGTCTGCATCGGCAGCGGTGCGTGGCACCGGCGGCGTGACCGCAGGCAATTCGCCTTGTGTCGGTTGCGCTTCCGGCGGCTTTGGGCTTGTAGGCGTCGGCGACCCCGGGGCATATTCGCCGTAACGAGGACGCGGACGTGAGTCTGCCATGGAGCCTGGCACCGCCTCAGGCACCGCTCCTGGCACTGACTCAGGCACTGCCTCAGGCGCTGGCTCAGGGACCGCTCCTGGCACCGCCTCAGCCATCGTCGCGCTGCCAATCGAGCATTCGCGAGCGACCGCCGAGACCGCGCTCGTCGGGGTTGCCTTGCGCATCGGTGCGAAGCTCTTTTGGCAGTGAGAACATCAGGTCCTCCTCGGCCGTCACCACTTGCGCAACATCGGTGTACCCGGCATCGGCGAGGTCGTCGAGCACTTCTTGCACGAGCACCTCGGGCACGGATGCCCCGCTCGTGACGCCAATCGTGGCGATGCCGTCGAGCCACTCCTGCTTGATCTCGCTTGCGTAGTCGACGCGGTACGCGGCTCGCGCACCGTTCTCGAGCGCGACATCCACGAGTCGAACGGTGTTGGAACTGTTCGCGGAGCCAACGACGATCACGAGCTCTGCTTCCTCAGCGACCTTCTTGATGGCGACCTGACGGTTTTGCGTTGCGTAGCAAATGTCATCGCTCGGAGGATCCTGAAGATTCGGGAACCGTTCGCGCAGCAGTCGCACCGTCTCCATGGTTTCGTCGACGCTCAGGGTGGTCTGGGAAAGCCAGACCAGGTGATCAGGGTTCTTGACCGTGATGTTCGGCACGTCGGCCGGGCTGTTGACGAGGGTAGTGCGCTCCGGCGCATGACCCATGGTTCCCTCGACCTCTTCGTGCCCGTGGTGGCCGATGAGCAGAATCTCGAAATCGTCCCGCGCAAACCGCACCGCCTCGCGGTGAACCTTGGTCACAAGCGGACACGTCGCATCGATGGCTTGCAACTGACGGTCTGCCGCACCCTTGACGACCGCTGGCGAAACCCCGTGCGCGCTGAAGACGATGTGCGAGCCTTCCGGTACTTCATCGACCTCGTCGACGAAGATCGCGCCCTTCTTTTCGAGGGTCGTGACGACGTGGATGTTGTGCACAATCTGTTTGCGCACGTAGACCGGTGCGCCGAAGTTCTCGAGCGCCTTCTCGACAGCGATGACCGCCCGGTCGACGCCGGCACAGTACCCGCGCGGTGCGGCAAGAAGAATTCTCTTGGTGCCGTCGATTGGCACGTTCTTGAGGCGATTGCGCTGAACGGGCATCCGAGGTGTATCGAGCGCAATTGCGCCGCCGTTCGATATCATTCCCACTTCTCAATCTTAACCTGACCGACCTTGACGAACCTGACGAGCCTCGCGCGAGGCTCGCCGGCATCCCGTACCCTAACTGGCATGACGATCGAAACGCCGCCGGCGACGGTCGATGCGCCGTGGAGCGTTTCGCTATTCGCGGGCAAGGTCAAGGGCTGGGTCGAGCGGCTTGGCATGGCGTGGGTCGAGGGCGAGATCACGCAGTGGGGAGTCTCTGGTGGCAACGTCTACGGCAAGCTCAAAGACTTAGAGGGCGATGCGACAGTGTCGTTCACTGTCTGGTCGTCTGTGCGCGCGAAGTTGCCAGAGAACATCAAGCAGGGAGACA
>CAZCOC010000014.1:0-13395 GCA_964500075.1 uncultured Salinibacterium sp. | reverse complement strand
AGGTCAGTGTCGTGCTCGTCGGACTTGCTGGCTGGTTGCTGTTCAAGGAGCCGAATCCAGCGCAGCGACTCATCGGGGCCGCGATCGTGCTCGTCGGTGTCGCGCTTCTGTCGCTTTAACGGTGCCGGTCGCGTGTGTCATTGACCGAATCCCCTCCCCTAGAATCGACTGGGATAGTGAGGGAGTTGCCATGATCAGTGACGTTCTGGCCGAGGCCACCGAAAAGATGAACAAGGCCGTCGAGGTCGCCAAGGATGATTTCGGTACGGTTCGCACCGGCCGAGCCAACCCGGCACTCTTCCAGAAGGTGCTCGTGGACTACTACGGAACCCCGACACCGCTGCAGCAGTTGGCTTCGATGGTTAACCAGGAAGCGCGCACGCTCATCATCACACCCTTTGACAAGACAGCACTCAAGGACATCGAGCGGGCCATCGCCAGTGCTCCGAACCTCGGAGCAAGCGTCGGCAACGATGGCGTTGTGATCCGCGCGACACTCCCAGAATTGACCGAGGAGCGCCGCAGGGAATTCGTCAAGATTGTGCGCGACAAAGCCGAGCAGGCCCGAGTTGCCTTGCGGAACATCCGCCGCAAAGCAAAGGATGACCTCGACGGCTTGAGTGAAGTTGGCGAAGACGAGGTTGCGCGCGCCGAGAAAGAACTTGAATCGATCACCAAGGCTCACGTCGACACGATCGACGACTCGCTCAAGCGCAAGGAAGCCGAGCTGCTCGAGGTCTAATGGTCTCTGACTTCGAAGCGCAGGTGCGCGCTACCAACGACAAGATCAACGCTCGCACCGGTCGTCCGCTCGCGATCGCGATCACCGTTGGATTGCTGCTTGGCCTCTTCTTGGTGTTGAGCCTCGTCGTGTTCAAAGAGTTGTTCATGCTCTTTGCGGGGCTCCTCATCGTGTTTGCCACGTACGAACTGGCCACCGCATTGCGCTCTGCTGGTCGCGATATTCCGCGCATCCCGACCGTCTTTGCCGCGGTCGCCGTCGTGCCCTTGACGTTCTATTTCCTCGATGCAGGTCACTGGTTCGCCACGCTTGCGGGTATTGCGCTCGTGAGCCTCTGGCGCATCGCCGAGGTCATGCGTCCGAGCGCGAGGGTACCGTTCCGGGAGTTGGTGAAGGACCTCGGGGCTGGCGTCTTCACGATGGCCTATGTCGGCTTCTTGGCGAGTTTCACCGTGCTGCTGACTGCGCGGGATGGCGGCGAATGGTGGACGCTCGCATTCCTGATCGTGGTCGTGTCGATCGACACGGGCGCCTACGCGAGCGGCTTGGCCTTTGGCAAACACAAGATGGCTCCGGTCATCAGCCCGAAGAAGACCTGGGAAGGCTTCGCCGGTTCGGTGCTTGCGGCGGTGATCGCTGGAGTGCTGCTCGCGCTCTTCATGATCGGCCAACCGTGGTGGGTTGGAATCATCCTCGGCGCGACGATGGTGGTCACCGCGACAGGGGGCGACCTTGCGGAATCGCTCGTCAAGCGCGACCTCGGAATCAAGGACATCAGTTCGTTCCTGCCGGGCCACGGCGGTGTTCTCGATCGCATCGACTCGACACTTCCATCGGCGGCGGCGGCGTATGTGCTCTTCCTGATCTTCGCCTGAGCCCCGCTTGGGGGCGGTCGCCGTCTCCACAATGACGGGTAGGGCAAGATAGGGGAGTGAGTAACACCTTCCCGCGCAGCCGCAAGTCGAAGCCCGGCTACAACGTTGACCAGGTCGAAGACTTTCTCGAGGAGGCCAGACGCGCGTACACCGCCGACCTCGGCTCGCTCGGAGTGGTCACTGCTGACAGCATTCGCACGACCGCATTCGCCATGCGCAGGGGCGGCTACTCGACGAGCCATGTGGATGCCGCACTGGAACGACTCGAAGACGCCTTTGCCGCGCGAGAGCGCGATCGCGCCTTTCAGCAGGTCGGCGATGCAGCTTGGTATGCCAAGGCCCGCAGCTCTGCGCAGGAGATTCTCGACAGACTCGCGCGGCCAGAAGGTAGGCGGTTCAAGCGCGTCGGCGCCCTCACGCTCGGCTATGAGCGTCGCGATGTCGACGCCTTTAGTGCCAAGCTCGTCGGCTACTTCCAGAGTGGTCAAGCGCTCAGCGTCGATAAAGTGCGAACGGTGGTGTTTCGCTCGAGGCGCGGCGGCTACAACGAGACGCAGGTCGACATGCTGCTCGACGCCGTGACCGATGTCATGCTGGCCGTGCGCTGAGGCCGAATCTGAGCTTCGCTGGCACGCGCCAGCGCGCCCAATCGGGGAGTTTTCGCACGCCCAAACCCGCTCTTGCGTCGGCGGACGAGAAGCTTTCCACGGCGTGACTTTTGTCAACCCCCAAACACTGATTCGTCGCGCCTGCCTAAGTTGGAAACACCACGGCGAAAGGCATCAATGATGACGACTGACACTGCAGCCAAGCCGAAGCGAGCCGGGTCACGACAAACGAAGCGGCAAAACGCTGAGGAAGGCTTTGTCGCATCCAAGGCACTGCTCGACAAGATGCAGATTGTGCTCATCGACCTGCTCGAGTTGCAGATTCAGGGCAAACAAGCGCACTGGAACGTCGTCGGGAAGAACTTCCGTGACACCCATCGCGTGCTCGACGACATCATCGAGGACGCCAGAGGGTTCAGCGACGATGTCGCCGAACGGATGCGCGCACTGCATGGCGTGCCGGATGGTCGAAGCGACACCATCGCAGACACGACAACACTCCCCGCTTATCCGTCCGGCGAAATCGACACGGCACAGACGGTCGACCTCGTAACCGCTCGCCTCGAAGCTGTCGTGCAGAGTTGTCGCGCCGTTCACGACGACGTCGACGACGAGGACCCGACCAGTGCCGATCTTTTGCATAAGATCATCGAGCGCCTCGAGCAGTTCGCTTGGATGGTCTCGGCCGAGAATCGCAGTCCGGCGGGAACGATTTCGTAGTGCTGCAGCAGGCGTCCATCAGCGAGGTCGTTGTCGTCATCCCCGCACGCAACGAGGGTGCGCTCGTGCAACAGTGCCTCGATGCGCTCGCCTTGGCCGCCCTTGATGTGCGGGTTCATGCGCCCGACGTTCGGCTCCACAGCGTGGTTGTTCTTGACTCCTGCACGGACCAGACAGCGGATGTGGTGGCGGCAGACCCAGAAGTTACCGCCGTGTCAGCGGAGTACGCGAATGTCGGGGCGTCCCGAGCGCTCGGCGTACTGCTTGGCCTTTCCGTGGTGGAGGCCGACGCCTCCAGTGTCTGGATCGCCAACACCGATGCAGACTCTCGGGTGCCGGTCAACTGGCTAACCACGCAGCTCAGGATCGCTGCCTCTGGCGTTGACGCGATACTTGGCTCGGTCCAACCGAACTTGGTTGAGCTCACCGACCGGGAGGTCCGAGCGTGGCATGCAGTACACCCCACTGGACCGAGCGTGGGTACAGTGCACGGCACAAATCTCGGGGTGCGGGCATCCACCTATCTTCAGCTCGGCGGATTCACTTCACTGACAGAGCACGAGGACGTCGATCTCGTCTCGCGGTTGCGTGCGAGCGGCGCAAGAGTCCAAGCGACCGGCGCGATCCCGGTTCGCACTTCAGCTCGAAAAACTGGTCGAACGCCAGGGGGATACGCGGGATACGTGCGCGACTTAGTGAACGTTCAGTACGCGGACCGCGCGTGACCATCGTCCGACTTGCCCCAAACCGCGGTCATGAACTGACCAGCCAAAACGGCAGTGAACTCGACGCGGTCGCGCAGCTCGCAAGAAACGCAATTGGAAGCATCGCTGAGGCGCTCAAACTGGCGGTGACTCTTGGGCCCACGACGCCACACCCTGGCTCGGGCGCGACTGCGCGGCTGTGGGAGTTGCTTGCGACCATCGGGAGCGTCGATCTGACGGTTGCGCGCGTGGTCGAGCCACACCTCGATGCGCTGAGTATTATCGCGGCGGCCGACGCGCCAATTTTGGGTGCCGAACAGTCAACTTGGGGGGTGTTTGCGGCCGAAGGACCGGGAATGACCATGACGGCGCTAGCGCAGGGCGGCCGCTGGACCGTCAGCGGTCAGAAGCCGTGGTGCTCGCTCGCCGCGCACCTTGACTTCGCGCTCGTCACCGCGCGCACCTCGGCGGAACATCGTCGCCTGTTCGCGGTTCGCCTTCGAGATCCCGGCGTGTCGATAGCTTCGGGTGGTTGGTCGGCGAGGGGCTTGGCCGCGGTCGAGAGCGGCCCGATCTCGCTCAGCGACGTCGACGCAATCCCGGTCGGGGCAGACGAGTGGTATCTGGAGCGACCGGGGTTTTCGTGGGGCGGGATCGGGGTTGCAGCGGTCTGGTACGGCGCGAGTGTCGCGCTTGGCAGACGACTGCGCAGTGCGCTGGCAGCCCGTGAACCCGATCAGATTGGCCTCATGCTGCTCGGCGATGTCGACCTCGAGCTTCACCAGGCGAGAACCCTGTTGTTTGCGGCAAGCGTCGAGGTGGACGGTGGATCGACAGCGCCCGCGGTCGTTGCCCAGCGCGTACGAAGCGCCGTCAGCCGATCAGCCGAGCGAGTGAGCCAAGCACTCGGTCATGCGCTCGGCCCTGGCCCTCTCGCCACCGACGAGGACCACTCGCGACGCATAGCCGACCTCGCGCTCTACATCCGGCAGGACCACGCCGAGCGGGACCTCGCTCGACTCGGGAAGGCGGTTCTCGACATGGACGCACCGCCGTGGTGAGCTTCGACCATGAAGATGCCGGCACTGCCGAATCGGACTGGCTGGCCAGTCCGCGTTGGCAATCCGTACCGCATCTCACGGTTGGCGCGGTGCCGAGCGTTGTGGTTATCGCTGCCCACCCCGATGACGAGACACTGGGGGCGGGTGGGCTCATCGCCCGACTGCATGCTGTAGGCGCAGTGATAACTGTCATCCTCGCCACTCGCGGCGAGCGCGCGTTCAAACGCGATATATCTGCGCAGCGGCTTGCCGAATTCCAAATCGCAGTCGAGCGTCTCGCTCCTCGTGCCCGCATCGTTGACCTCGCACTCCCGGATGCCGACCTTGGCATGTGCGCCGCTGAGCTTCGAACGGCCATTACGGGTGCCGCAATTGGGGCCGAGTTAATCATTGCCCCGTGGCGTGGCGATGGTCACGGCGACCACTCGGCCGCATGCGAGGCCTCATCGTCGGCTGCGGTAGAAACCGGAGCACGATTACTTGAGTATCCAATCTGGCTTTGGCATTGGGCGAAGCCAAACGATGACACGGTGCCGTGGGACCGTTTCGTGCGCCTGCCGCTCGACCCAGCGACACGTCAAGCCAAGGGAGATGCTTTAGCCGCATACGCCTCGCAGACCTCCGGAGTCGACGGCGAGGCACCAATCATCCACAGCGGCATGCTGGCACACTTCACGCGCAGCTGGGAGACCTTCGTGGACACAGCGCGATGACAATCAGAACCGAGTACTTCAACGAACTGTACGCAGCCAACGACGACCCGTGGAGCTTCACGACACGGTGGTACGAGCGGCGCAAGCGGTCGCTCACGGTTGCAGCCCTGCCGCATCCTCGATACGAGCGCGCTTTCGAGATCGGATGCTCGATCGGCAACCTGACCGCCGAGCTTGCCGATCGCTGCGGCAGCCTATTGGCAGTCGACGCCGCGGCGGCAGCTGTGGCGACCGCTCGCATCCGCCTCGCTTCAGTGAGACACGTGGAGGTTGCTGTCATGAGCGTCCCCGTCGAATGGCCGGCTGGCACATTTGACCTCATCGTCATGTCAGAGATCGCCTATTACTTCGACGAGAGCGACCTTGCGGCCCTGCTTGGTGTGGCCGTCGACAGCCTGAGCCCTGCCGGAGTGCTCGTCGCATGCCACTGGCGGCATCCGGTTGCACATCACCCGCTCGACGGGAACAGGGTGCACGAACTGATTCGGGCCTCTAGAACTCTCGTGTCGGTATCGGAGTACGTCGACGCAGACATGCGCCTTGAGGTGTTCAGTGTTGCAGCAGCGCAATCGGTAGCCCAACGCGAAGGACTCGTCTGAACGCGAGAGGTCGTGAAACGTCATTAGGGGCGGTCTCGCGACCGCCCCCAATGACGCAGATTGCCGTTACCCGCGGCGAGAGCCTCGCGTGACGAGCCCATAAATCAAGAGCACGAGGATTGCCCCGCCAATGGCGAGCAGCCATGTCTCGATGGAGAAGAACCCCTCCAGGCCAATTCCAAACAGCGTGCTGCCGATGAACCCGCCGAGCAGTGCACCGACCACACCAAGAATAAGAGTGACGACCCAGCCACCCCCTTGGTTTCCTGGCAGGATCGCCTTGGCGATCGCTCCCGCAATGAGCCCAAGTACTATCCAGGCAATGATTCCCATGACGATCTCCAGTCCGTTGTATCTGGCCCCCGTATTGGGGACGACTCAAACTCAACCACAGCTTGCGAAAGCCGCTCCGGCCCCTTGAATGTGCATCCCTGGCGTGGTAGTGGTTGGACCCGCAACTCGTCCGAGTGTGTCGCTGTACTACACTCGTCACACGAGATGGCTGTGCGGCAACATCGTTGTTCAACGAGGGGTTCATTGTGGGCAAGCTGATATACGGCTCGCAGGACGCCGAGTTCGAGTTCGAAGACCGGCTGCTCGCGCACTTGCGCGTGGTGATTGTCACAAAGCTTCGCCGACGTGAAAGCTTCACGTTCACGTGGGATTTTCCGACCTCGAACGGGAGCGGCCGGATGTCGCTCTGGATGGATGCCTCAATCCCGCTGCAATTCCGGTTTTACGGTGGACGGGAGCCGGCCCTAAACCGGGCATGGATCGAATCGCTTTCTGGGATTGCTGCGAGCACTGCTGGACTCGTCGTCCTCCCGGAGCCTCAAGCGGCCGATCCGTCATCGTGAGCTGACCGCGAGCGTCCCTGCGGCTACGCGCTCTCGATTCGCACGGCGTTTCTGCCAGCTTCTTTGGCGAGATACAACTGGCGATCGGCATCCCGTAGCAAGTCGTCGAGATCGAACTGAACGCCCTCTCGCTGGAGCGCACCTCCGACACTCGCGGTGACCGGGGGGCTCACATCGAGTTGCTCGATTGCTTCTCGCAGCCGGTCGGCGATCACCGCGAGATCTTCAGTTCCGACCACAATCGTGAACAGCGCAAACTCTTCGCCGCCGAGGCGGACGAACAGATCGGAGCGCCTGGCCACTTCTGCCGCTCGTTGCGCTGTGGCAACGAGCACCCGGTCCCCGGCCTCGTGGCCATGAGTGTCGTTGATCGCCTTGAAGCGATCCAGATCGAGCATCAAGCAGCCGACGCGCTGCTGCAACTGTTCGGCGATCACGCTCAATTCGGCGACCCCCTGCAGCATCCCGCGCCGATTGATCATTCCAGTGAGCGGATCCTTCGCCGAGTCAGCGATCGCGGCGGCAGTAGCGATGGCGGCGGCCCGACGGAAACCGAATACCGCATACAGGCTGACGATGGCGACCGCCGCAAACACCGCGCCAGCCGTGGCAGGCAGCGAAGATCGCAAGGTGATCGCGATTATTCCTGACAACACTGCGAGCGAAGCGAGCAGTGCACCGGCGACGATCCGCTCGTAGGAGGCGATACCAACTGCGATACCGAGGAACACGAACGCAGAGATTGTTCCATACGGTGCCGGCTGGATCGTCAATGCAATAGTGAGCACCACGCTCATGAAGATAACCAAGCCCACTCGTACGAAGAGTTCCGAGCGTGCTCTCAGCCAACTCAGTGCCGCGCTGAAGAGCGCGCATGACACGGCCGCTATCGCTGCTACGCCCCTGACCCAGTCGGGTTCGAAGGCGGCCGCTACGCTCGCCGCTCCGAAACCGACCGCCAGGCCGCCGCCGATCAGTCGGAGCACTGCGACCTGGAGCGCAGAATGATCCATGGCTGATGGTGGCATGCTCCCTCTTCCATGAACGCGGGTGGCGAGATGGAACGCACCGCCCTCTATCATCCCAAAAATCCGCGTCCCTAGCAGTAGGGGTTGACTGTGCGCCTTAGTGGTGTAATAGGGTTCCGACTTCCGCCGCGGGCACTGCCGGTGAAAAGAGAAACCCTTGCCCAAGCTGGTAGCCGAGTGCAAGCAAAATCGCGAGCTGTGATTCCCGCTCAATGCCCTCAACGACGACCTCGAGACCGGCGCGCCTGGCAATGGTGGAGAGCTTCTCGAGATAGCGGCGGCGGTCCGGGCTTGTCTCGATGTCAGCGATCATGCTGATGTCGAGCTTGAGGGCGTCGGCGGCGAGCTCGATGAGGCGGTGTACGTCCGAGGCACCCGTGCCATAGTCATCCACCATCACAAAAACCTCCTCGCGTCTGAAGGTTTCAAGGTTCGCGCGAACCTCTTGGCGGTCGAGGTCGAAGAAGCTCTCAATGACTTCGACTCTGAGGTCTTGGCAACGGTGCTCACAGTCGACGCATATGGTGACCACGGCCTCGCTATAGGCGAACTGCTGGAGTTCGTACCCTGAGACGTTGACGCTGAGATACATCGCCTGATTGAGCTCGCGCGCCCGACGATGCCACACTGCGGCTTCGGTCATCGCGCGACGCACCACCCATTCCCCAAAAGCCGCGATGGCCCCGTTGCGCTCGAACGCGGGAATGAAGTCGCTTGGGGATACCTCGCCACGAGTCGGATGCGCCCACCGCGCGAGAGCCTCGAACCCAACGACGTCGCGAGAATTGAGCATCACGATCGGCTGGTACACCAGCCGGAATTGATCTTGCTCGAGAGCGGCTTGCACGGTGCTTCGCGGAAACTTCACGCTGAACCCTTCACGATTCTTGGATCCGCGGGGCTAGGGGACGCCCGGTAATGCTTGCAGGGTTATCGACGTAGCGCAAGCCCCACCCGAATTGATCCAGCGTGTGCCTAGAGTTGAGGCGCAAACATCAACCGGATTGGGGCGATCGCGTGCAGCGCATTCATTATTCCGGAGCTAGCCTGCTCACCGGCGACGAACTCGCTCGAGGTTTGATCGAGTACGCCCAAGTGCTGGCTGATTCGGGCGGCTCGGCCCAAGTCACCCTCCCCGTGCGCCTGAACGACGGCGGAACCGGCAGCGCAACTCTACTCATCGGCCCGTCCAGTGAGCTCGTGACTATCGCGGAGTCCAGCCCATTCGGCGAGCTGAACGCCCCAGAGGTGCTCGCTGAATGGCGAGAAGCCCTTGCGGCAGCCGACGCTGAGGCCTGAGTTCAAAACGCTGGTTCTGGTGGAGCGGCGAGATCGTTGCTCGTGCCCGGCCCTTCATGACGGGGCATGGCGAAGGCCCGTGCGATCGCTCTGACCGCTATCCATCCGGGGCTCACCATCGCCCGGCACCTCGACCGGGATGGTATCAGTCCACCCGCGGTCTCAACCGTCCGGCGCGTCACTGCCAACGCCGGCATGGTCGCCACTCAACCGAGAAAGCGACCCACGTAATCCCACCGCCGCGTTGAGGCGCACCAACCGCGCGGGACTTGGCAGTGGGACTTCCCCACTGCGCGCCCACTACGGGGTGCGGCAGAACATCGTCGGCCGGTCAGGGAAATCGCCCTCCGCACTCGTTGACCGAGCCCGCACGCACCCAGTGCGCAAAAAACAAGAGCCCGGCCAAGGGCCCGGACTCTTCCCAACTATCGACGATCTCTTGACTCATCACAGGGAGCCAACGTTGACTGGCTACCCACGGTAGGCGAATACCACCATGCTCACGCAGGTGTCGAAGGAGAGAGACTCGCCGACGGGGACGGCGTCGTCTGAGGACGAGCCCATGAGTGCGATGAAGCTATTCCCCTGCTTGCGAGCGAATCCAATGGTGCCGGTCGCGCCGTCGAGGCGGTAGGTATGGTCATCGCTCAGCGAGATGTCGAGGGATTCGGTCACGAATCGTAACTCGCGCTTCGTGAGGTCGTCGCTCGGCATGGTCAGCTGCAGTGTCATATGGGGCTCCTTGTTGTGTTCTGCAATCCAATACTCGAATGGCTCGAACCTCCGACCCGTTGACAAACGATGCGAACTGTGCAGCGGCGGTGACCCCACACAGAGCAGCTTCACTCGTTGCTGAGCGCCAATCGCTCAAGCGATCTGTCAAGCCCCGAGACGATACAGAACATACGTGACACCCTGATCGAATCAAGCACGACAACAAAAGGAGAACAGCATGGGTGTCGACGACAAGTTCAAGAATGCTGCCGATGAGGCGGCCGGCCGCGCCAAGGAAGCTGTCGGGAAGGTGACCGACAACGACCGTCTCGAAAATGAGGGCAAGCTAGACCAGGCTGGCGCCAACCTTCGCCAAGCTGGCGAGAACGTGAAGGACGCTGCACGGGATGCGCTCAAGTAGCGATCCCAAGTAAGGCCCGAGCACGAGAAGTACGAGAAGCAGGAGAAGTACAAGAAGCAGGAGAAGCACGAGAAGCACAAGAAGCAGGAGGCGGTGCCGTTGTGCGGCGCCGCCTCCTGCTTCTTCTACGCCCGATCGGCGCCCTCCGACTCAGATCTGAATGTCCGCATCGGGAAGTTGTGTACCGGACTCCACGTGGCGCTTGAAGTCATTGAGCGCAGATGAGACCGCGTGGTCCGGGACGCTGAGACCTGCACCGAGATTCTCGAGCAGCCCTTCGGGTTCCCAGTCGATCTGAACCGCGACCCTGGACTGGTCGTCGCTCAGCCGGTGGAAGGTGACAACGCCGCCGTGGTCAACATCGCCGCCTACGCTCGTCCAAGCGATGCGGTTGTCTTCGATGTCCTCTGCGATCTGGGTGTCAAACTCGCGGGTTGCCCCGGCGATGGTGACGACCCAGTGATGGTGGGTTGCGTCGATCTTGGTGACCGAGTCGACGAAGCTGAGGAAATCGCCGAACGATTCGAATTGCTGCCAGCCGCGGTACGCCTCGCTGACAGGCACTTCAACATCTACTGTTTCGACCAGTTGGGCCATTGTTGCTCCTTCGGTGTCGTATGTCATACCACCGTGCCACGCCCCTCTTCGGGGGTCAAACTTAGCTGTGGCCCTTGACAACGAGCTCATTGTTCCCATGCATCAGGGGTCCGGCGCCGCGCCATCATCGTAGGCGGGCGCATGCGCCAAGACGCGGGCGCACCCGCCAAGAAACGGGTGCACCCGCCAAGAAACGGGTGCACGCGTTGATGCGAGCAAGTTCTTGCTCGACACACGCGCGAAACCCAGCAGCGACACCAATGAGTCGGATGAGGCGCTCGAGTCCTGAAACTCCGACGAGATGGCGCGAGCCATGCGACCGGATGGGAGCGAGGTCGCGCTCGACGACGTTTACAACCGCACTGCTGTAGCGACGGCGACCGCTGGCACGAATCGATGCCGAACAGCTGCCGTCAGTCGGTCACTCTGGTCACGGGACTCTGTTCGTGGCCGCTCGAGCTTTCGCCCTTCGCCGCAATCGCCCGGCCCTCGCCGCAATCGCCCGGCCCTCTCAGGCGCTATCTCGGCTTGACGGCCCCGTCGATGCCGCGGGACACCGGATCGGCGTCGATTCGAGTGGCGCTAGGACCGTTGCGACGCGGTTCTCGCTTCGGCTCGCCTGCACCGGGCGTCGGCGAGCGACGAGCCTGCTCGTTCCGTACCGGTGGATGCACGATGTGATCACGGGGGGGAGGTCGGACGGGGAAGAGCGCGAGTTCTCGGAGCTGCTCGCGGAGCTGCCGTCAGAGCTGCTCTCAGAGCTGCTCGCGAGGGATCCGGTCCCGCTTTGCGGCGCCGATCGATTGACTCGCGAGTCGCCTTGGCCGGGGCGCGGAAAAGGCGATGAGCTAAACTGGGGCCTCGTGGGAAAGTATTGGCGAGCGGCAGAGCTTCGAGCTCTGCGACGGAGCGAGGGCGGCGACGTGTCCGGGCGGCACAGCCGCACCCCGTGGTCTCTACCGGTGTTCGCGAGTTTCGTGAGTGTGGCCTTCGTTCTCGCGGCCATTGCACCACCCGCCGGCACCTCGGTTGCCGCCCCCGTAGCCGTCCCCGGTCAGACCGGGGCGGGTGTGCAGTCTCTCACCGCCACGGGTGCCCACAGCAACACGACTGCCCGTGACGGCTTCACTGTGACCAAGATCGAACCGCCAAACCCCGTTGCTCCAGCCGTCGGTGAGCCTGACCCTGGAAGCGCCCAGGCAATCGCGCTGCAGATGTTGAGCGCACGAGGGTTTGGAAGTGACCAGTTCGATTGCCTCGTTGCCCTGTGGAATCGCGAATCGCGCTGGAACGTCTACGCGCAGAACCCTTCGAGCGGTGCGTACGGCATCCCTCAGGCCTTGCCTGGCGACAAGATGGCGTCGGCCGGTGCGGATTGGGCGACCAACCCGGTCACGCAGATCGCCTGGGGACTGGGGTATATCGAAGCTCGCTATGGCAATCCTTGTGGCGCCTGGGGGCACTCGGAAGAGAAGAACTGGTACTGAGCCTCGAGCCGGTGCTGCACTCGAGCCGGGTCTCCGAGACGCGAGCACCGAACCTAAGCTGGATGCATGCCTCGTTCTAACCGACCGCGCAGCCGTCGCGGCGAGCCTGAAGAGGCTCCTGAAGTGGATCTGGCGCGAGCGCTCATTGGCCGCGCTCGCACCGAGTCCAAGCGGGACGGGCTGTGGTCCGTGCAAGCGGTGGCCGCGGCATCCGCAGTCAAGGTCTACAGTTGCCCCGGTTGCGTCGTGTCAATCTCTCCCAGCACCGCGCACGTCGTTGCGTGGCGGGCCGACGGCCTGATGGGCGAGGCAGACGACCTTGCAGCACGGCGACACTGGCACGCCCACTGCTGGAAGATCAAGCCATGACGGTGACGCCGAAACCGGCATCGGCGCCGATACCAATTCGAGGTGGCACCCAGTTGCCGGCGCTCCGCGAGGACATCGAACTGAGGACGGTTGACGGGCTGACGCTCGTCGGTGAGCTCGCGATGCCGCTGTCCGGCGCTCCCGTCGCAACTCTCGTTGCACTGCACCCACTGCCGACGGCTGGCGGGTACATGGATTCGCACATCATTCGCAAGGCGGCGGCGAGACTGCCGGCGCTCGCTGACATCGCTGTGCTTCGCTTCAACTTTCGTGGAGTCACGTCCCCGCGAGGAACCTCCGACGGCAGCTTCGGCGAGGGAATCGAAGAGCAGCACGACCTGCGGGCAGCGATGGATTTTGTGATCGCGCGAGGTCTGCCGCGACCGTGGTTGCTTGGCTGGTCGTTCGGCAGCGAGGTTGCGATCAAGTACGGCCTGCGGCATCCGATCGAAGGAGCGATCTTGATCTCGCCGCCTCTCCATCGCGCGACCGAGGACGAACTGGCCGCGTGGGCCGACAACTCACGCCGACTTGTTGCCGTTATTCCCGAGTTGGATGACTACTTGCGGCCAGCAGAGGCCGCTCAGCGATTCGCGGTGGT
>CAZCOC010000013.1:0-13483 GCA_964500075.1 uncultured Salinibacterium sp. | reverse complement strand
TCGCGGCTCCGTCGAGTATCACTGTCAACGACCTTTCTGGCGTCAACCAGATCACCGCCGTCGCCGCGAAAGCCTCACCGTCGGTCGTCACCATCAACGTAAGCTCCGCTAACGCCGGCGGCAGTGGCTCCGGAGTGATCCTGAGCGATGACGGCTATGTGCTTACCAACTCACACGTCGTCACGCTTGACGGTGCCGCGAACGATGCCGCCATCACGGTCGAAACGAACGACGGGCGCCGTTTCTTGGCGACAGTTGTCGGCACCGACCCGATTTCGGATCTCGCCGTGATCCAAATGACGGATGCCACTGGGCTCCAGCCCGCGACGTTCGCCGACTCGTCCAAGCTCAACGTAGGCGATTTGGCGGTCGCGATCGGTGCCCCCCTCGGGCTTGCCGGGACTGTGACCAACGGCATCGTGAGCGCGCTCAACCGCAGCATCACTGTCGCTTCTTCGGCGGTGCCCGATACGACGCCGAACGCTCCCCAGGACGGTCAGGAAGGCGACGGTTCTGCACCATTCGATTTCTGGAACTTCGACATCCCGGGCCAAGACGCGCCAAGAGCGAGCGGATCATCCTCGGTCATCGCGCTGTCGGTCATCCAGACGGATGCCGCGATCAACCCGGGCAACTCCGGCGGGGCGCTCCTCAACTCCGACGGCGAGGTCATCGGCATTAACGTGGCCATAGCAACCGCCGGCGGCGGTTCACAGGCCGGCAGCATCGGTGTCGGGTTCGCGATCCCCTCCAACGTCGCTCAGCGCATTGCTGGCGAGCTCATTGGCACCGGCACAGCGACCCACGGACTGCTGGGTGCCACGGTGGCCGACATCTCCGATGTCGAGTCCCTCGCCGATAGCTCAGTGGTCGGCGCAGGCATCGTCGACTTGACACCGGGTGGTGCCGCAGCCAAAGCAGGCCTGCAGATCGGTGACGTCATCACTCAGCTGGGTGGCATCCCGATCACCGGCAAGACGGACCTCACCGCCCAAGTGCGCACCTATGCGGCCGGGGCGGCGACGACTGTCACCTTCGTTCGCAACGATCGTGCCGCTACGGTCGACGTGACGCTCGGGGAGTTTCAGTAAGGCTGACTCTGAGTGACGTGCGGGGCCTCGGCGCAAGAGTCGGAGTCCCGCATCGCTTGCATCGGTGCGCGCTGCTAAACTCGGCCACCCTGCCAGTTTCACGCATTGGACCCCATGGCACAGAGCGCCGACGCCCTCCCGGGTGTCTCCTATGTCATGCCGGTACTCAACGAGGTCGAGCACATTGAGGCGGCTATCGATGCGCTGATCGCGCAGGATTACCGCGGCGAGTTCGATGTCGTGCTCGCCCTTGGGCCCAGTGTCGACGGTACGAATGCCATTGTGAGGGCAATGTCCGAGGCCGACCCTCGCATTCGCAGTGTTGCCAACGAGGTCGGCTCAACTCCGGCCGGCTTGAATGCCGCAATTCGGGCATCCAAGCACCCGATTGTGATTCGAGTGGATGCCCATTCGGTCCTGCCAGCGCACTACACCCGGATCGCTGTGCAGACGCTCTTGGCAACCGGGGCAGACAATGTCGGTGGCATCATGCGCGCTCGGGGGGTCACCGCCTTCCAGAAAGCTGTCGCGCACGCCTACGGCTCACCAGAAGGACTCGGCGGTACCCGCCACCATGTTGGTGGCACCGCTGGCCCAGCCGACACCGCGTACTTGGGGGTGTTTCAGCGACACCGCTTGCTCGAAGTCGGACTCTTCGATGAGGACATCAAGCGCGGACAGGATTGGGAGCTCAACCGCCGACTGCGCGGCACCGGCGGTGTTGTCTGGTTCACTCCGGATCTTGAGGTCGTTTACCGCCCGCGCTCAAGCTTGACCAAGCTCGTTCGTCAGTTCGTAGCCACCGGTATCTGGCGCGGCGAGCTCGCTCGCCGCTTCGGCTCGGCCAACGCGCTGCGCTACTTCGTGCCGCCACTGGCCGTCATCGGAATCCTCATCGGGCTCGCGCTCGGTGCGCTGGGCCTTGCCATCCAGTCCCCGTGGTTGACCGCCGCGTTCGTGGTTCCCGCCAGCTACGCGCTCCTCGTGATCGTGGCCTCCGCACGAGCCGCCCGCGAGGGCGCGCGGGCGGGACTCTGGTATCTCGTAGTGTTACCGTGCATCCACTTCGGATGGGGAACCGGCTTCATCCTCGGCTTCTTCGGACTCACCAAAAACATCATCGACTACACGGGGAGGTGACCGGATGACCCCAACCGGTCGACCGACATCCATCGCCCAGTTGCGCGAAGTTACACAGCCACCCGAGGTTCGACTGCGTGCCAACGCCGAGCACTGGACCGCCTCGCTGTATCTGCGTAATCTCTCGCCGTACCTCACTTGGCTGCTCCTCAAGACCAGCATCAGCGCCAATGGTGTGACCGGCCTGATGATTCTGGTCGGCTGGTCCACCGCCGCGGCACTTCTGATCCCAGGACTCGGTGGCGCGGCGCTCGCGGTGGTGCTCGGGCAGCTGCAGATGCTCGTCGACTGCTGCGATGGTGAGGTCGCACGGTGGCGCAATCAACGCTCGCCAGCCGGGGTGTTTCTCGACAAGGTCGGGCACTACACGACCGAGGCGCTGATCCCGATCGCTCTCGGCATCCGGGCTGCCGGCTGGCCGCTCGAGTTTCCTGCGGATTTCGCCTGGACCACGGCTGGCTTTGCCCTCGCTCTCATCATCGTGCTGAACAAAGCACTCAACGACATGGTGCACGTGGCACGCGCCAACGCCGGACTCGACAAACTCAGTGATCGAAAGGGTGAGGCAGAGCCCAGTCAGCGGATGATCGCGCGACTTCGCCGTGCCGCTCGCTTCGTGCCATTCCACCGTCTGTATCACTCGGTTGAGTTGACCCTGCTGATTCTCGCCGCGGCGGTCGTCGGGCTGTTCCTGCCGCCGCTCCTCGCAGACCGGGTGCTTCTGCTGGCACTCTTGCCGCTGTCGGCGCTGGCTCTTCTCGGTCACTTTGTCGCGATCATGGCCTCAAAGCGGGTGCGGTCATAGCCACCGCCAACTCGAAGCCTGCACTGTCAGATGCGCCTCCGGGCTCTGCGAGCCGAGCGCCGACCGTCGGCGTCGTCTCGCTCAGTCAGGGCACCCGGCCCGACGATCTAGCGCGGGGCCTCGCAAGCGTGCTGGCCCAGAAGGGAGTCACGCTCGATATCGTCGTCGTCGGCAATGGCTGGGCGCCCGTCAACCTGCCGACCGGCGTGAAGCCGCTGGCCCTGACCGAGAACCTCGGCATTCCTGCCGGGCGCAACCGCGGGGCGGCAGCGGTCGGTGGCGAATACGTGTTCTTCCTCGACGACGATGCGAGCATCCCATCGACCACGTTTCTGCGCGACGCGATCGCCAAGCTCGGCGCCGATCCGACCATCGGACTCATGCAGCCGCGCGTCGTCGACCCCAGCGGTGCAGAGAATCCTCGTCGCTGGATTCCACGCATCCGCAAGGGCGAGGCAACCACCTCCAGCAACGTCTTCTCGGTTTGGGAAGGCGCGACCATCTTGCCCCGTTCGGTGTACGAGGCGACCGGCGGCTGGGCCGAGCCGTTCTTCTATGCTCACGAGGGCATCGAGCTGGCCTGGCGGGTGTGGGATCACGGCAAGCGCGTGCTGTACGCCGGCGACCTCGTCGCACATCACCCGGCGATCGAGCCGACCCGGCACGAGTACTACTACCGGCTTAACGCCCGCAACCGCGTGTGGCTCGCAAAACGCAACCTGCCATGGCTGATTGCCCCCGTCTACGTCGCAAGCTGGACGGTGATCCAGGTGCTGCGTTGGGCGCGCAGGCCGGCCGCGCTACGCGCATGGTTCGGGGGATGGCTAGCCGGGTGGCGCGAGCGGCCCGGCGGTCGTCGAAGCATCAAGTGGGTAACGGTGTGGCGCATGACGCGTGCTGGTCGTCCCCCGCTGGTTTGATGGATGCCATGCCGCTGAGACGAGATATCGCCACTGCCCGCAGACTCATTACCAACATGGTGCGCTCGCGGCGCAACAGGCGCGCGGTCGCGCAGCGTGCGCCGCGGCATCCGCAGCCCGCCGCCGGCTCGATCCAGATCGCCGTCTACTTTGCTGACACGGCCGTCAACATGTACCAAGTTCGGCAGTGGTACGCGCCGTTGGCGGAACTCGCCAAGCGGTGGCCGGTCGCGATCATCGCCCGATCACCAGGCGCCGTGCTGAAACTGTGGGACGAAGCATCGGTACCGTCCGTCTACCTGCGCGGCGTCGCCGAGCTCGAACACTTCGTTGCAGAGCAAGATCTGCGCATCGTGCTCTACGTGAACCAGAACACCCGCAACTTTCAGATGTTCCGCTACGGGCGCATGTGGCACGTCTTCGTCAACCACGGCGAGTCAGACAAGATGTATATGACGAGCAACCAGTTCAAGGCATACGACTACAGCTTCGTTGCTGGTCAAGCGGCCCTTGATCGGCTCAGCCACAAGCTGTGGGACTTCGATCTTGCGAAGAGGGCCGTTCGAATCGGCCGACCGCAAGCCGACCACATGGGCGGCACGGTGCCGTATCCGGCGGACGAGCGAACCGTTGTCTTGTACTCACCCACCTGGGAGGGGGATCGGGCCGCCGCCGCTTACGGTTCGATTCTCAGTCACGGTCGCGCGCTGACTGACGCACTCCTTGCCTCAGACCGCCACCGATTGATCTATCGCCCACACCCGAGAAGTGGGGTCGTCGACCCGGCATACCGAGTTGCGAACGACGCGATCATCGATGCGATCGCTCGGGCCAACGCAGCGGATCCGAGTGCACACCACCTCTACGACGATGGGGTCGAGCTCGGCTGGCAGCTTGCCGCGGCGGATGTTGCGATCAGTGACATCTCAGCGATGATCTACGACCGGCTCGCCACCGGAAAACCACTCATCGTCACCCGCCCGGTCTCACCGGAGGCTGAGGTCGAGACGCGCGGCTATCTCGCGGCGTGCGAATGGCTGGATGCCGAGGCATCCGCCGACATCGTTGCAGGTCTCGATCGCGTGCAACATGACGCCGAAGCGCTCGCGCGGTTGAAGTTTTGGGCCGAGCACCACTTCGGTGACACGAGCCAAGGGGCTGCGACCGCCAGCTTCCATGCCGCCGTCGAAGCGCTCGTCGAGAAGTGGGAACGCCATGCCGCGCTGCACGCGCTCGATCCGCGCGGCAGCGAAAGCGACGCCTTTGATGACGACGACGAAGACGCGTTGCCCGACGGGGACTGACTGCGCCCCGAGGGGTGTCGGTGGTCTCTCAGTGATCCTCGATCGGCGGCTGCTCCGGCCGCCGCCGCGCGGTGCGCCGTAACAGCTGGATGGGTGCCGCTATCGGTATCCGGATGCGACGGCGCGAGTTCGGAGCGAGCGGGGGTTTCTCGGCTCGAGGGGCTTTGGCCCTTTTGGGTTCTCGGGGCAGCTTCATGACCGGCTCCAACCACATCGGGAACGTCGCAGGCGGCGGCCCGAAGCCTGCACGCGAGGTGCGAACGATCTGACGGCCGAGCAAATGGTTGCCGCCTCCGCCGATGACGGCGCCGATCCCGAACGGAATCAGGCGACCGACGACGTTGGTGCTCTGGGACACGGCGAACCGCTTGAGAAAGCTCGACTTAATTCGGTCTGCAATCGGCCCGATCAGCCCACGTGGGATGCTCTTGGTCACCAGTTCGCCCCAGTACGCCGTGCGTACTGGCCCAGAACCGGCCGCTTGACCAGCGAGCTGCTTCACGAGGTCGCTTCCGGCTGTGCCGAGCACCATGGTCATGACGAGGGCCCTCGCGCGATCGGGGTCATCCACGACAATGCCGTGCACTTCTGTGACTGACTGCGCAAACAGTGCGCTGGCTTCGAGAAAAGCCGCGGTTTCGGCTCCCGACAGGGCAAGTGCTGTTCCGGTGCCGACCGCGGGAATTGCCGAACTTGCCCCGACGACCGCCCCGCTCACGGTGACAGCGGCGAGGTAGCGGTTCTCGAGCGTACGAATAATATCGGCCGGCGTCGCCGAGGACCGCGCCCTGCGAATACTGCGGATGTGCGCCACCACTACCGGTCTCTGCACGGTCAGCAAACGATCGATTCCCCGCACCACCATTGGGCTTGCCGGAACGATCTCGGTCTTCTTAGCCATGTCGTCCACCGTACCCGACGCAGCTCACGAGAGCCGGAGAGCTGGTTCGCTCAGTACGCATTATCGCTGGCGTAGCGCTCGAGCACGTCATCGATTGGTCCGTCAAGTACAAGCTTGCCGTCATCGAGGTAGAGCCCCCGCGTGCAGAACCTGCGCAAATCACGCTCGTTGTGGGACACGAAAAAGAGGGTGCGACCGCCAGCGAGCAGTTCTTCGATACGGCCGTAGCACTTCTCTCGAAATCCCTTATCGCCGACGGCAAGCACCTCGTCAACAAGGATGATCGGCTCCTCCAGTCGCGAGATCACCGCGAAGGCGATCCGAACCTTCATGCCGCTCGACAGGTGCTTGTATGGCGTGTCCAGAAACTCGCCAATTTCGGCGAAGGTGATGATTTCGTCGAATCGCGCGATGATCTCCGCTCGCGACATTCCGTGCAATCCGGCAGTGAGATACACGTTCTCTCGCACGCTCAAGTCGTCAACGAAGCCGCCGGTGATTTCGATGAGTGGGGCCACGCCTTGGTGAACGCTCACGGTGCCCTCGTCGGGCAGGATCACTTCTGCCACCAGCTTGAGCAATGTTGATTTGCCTTGACCGTTGCGCCCGACAACTCCGATCGATTCACCGGCCTGCACGCTGAAACTTACATTTCGCAAGGCCCAGAACTCGCCAGGTCGAGACCGCCGTGCACGGCCAGCAAAAAGATCCTTGAAGTTTCGCCTCGAGCGACGATTCCTGCGAAACCGGATGCCAACATCCGCCACCGCAATCACGGCACCGGATTCCGCGCTCTCCATCAGATCTCCTTCAGGACCGCGCGCTCGGTGCGCCGGAAGACGAGCACCCCGAGACCGAGAATGACGACGCTCATGCCAGCGCTCACTGCCACCGCGAACCACTCGAGCTGTTCGGGAAAGAATGCCGCGCGGTACAGCGAGAAGATTCCGCTGAGGGGGTTGAAGCTGGCGAGTTGTTCGAGTCCGAGTGGAGCGAGGTCGGGAAGGCCATAGATGATCGGGCTCGCGTAGAACAAGAACCTCAGGGCGAGTTTGACCGCTCGCTCAAGATCGCGGAAGAACACAACGAGCGGTGCAATGATCAGGCCTACCCCGATCGTCAAGACCACCTGAATCGCGACGCCGAGCGGGAAGAGCGCAGCCTCCCAGTGCAGCGTTGCCCCGGTCGCAATTGCGAACGCGATAAGCACGGGGATGCTCGCGAAGAACTCAATGCCCTTCACAAGCACAAGTTGGTTCACCCAGATTGTCCGCGGGATCTTGGTTGAGCGAATGAGTTTGGCTTCACGCAGGAATGCCCTCGTGGTATCTGACACCGCCCCGTTGAACCACATCCACGGCAGGAGCGCCGTCAATAGGAAGACGATGTATGGTTCGCTACCGACCGGCCGATCAAAGACCTGCGTGAACACGAACCAGTAGATCCCGGCCATAACGAGCGGATCGAGTATTGACCAGAAGTAGCCGAGAAACGAGGTCGAGTATCGCACTCGCAAGTCACGCACGGCCAGTAACCAGAGCGCGTTGCGGTAGCGTGCCGCAGGTGACCATGCCGGGCGAAGCGGTTCAGTCGTCGACACCCCGCAATCGTATCGAATTGACCGCTCTCGGGTCGCGAGGATGGCCGAACGCCGCCGCGTGCGCCTAGACGAAGAGGTTCGCGCGCTCGAGGTCTTCTGCGAAGTCGATCTCAACGGCGTACAGGTCGGTAATGTCGACCGGCTCGATGAAGAGACCGTCTTGCTCAATTGCCAGCTCAATGCCGCGTTCGAAGTAATCCTGAGGTGCCACCCGACGCAACTGACGCAGTAGCACTGACTTATCTTCGCGGGAGATGTAGTTGATGCCGACCGCTTCTCCGAGACCGTTCTTCACGGTCTTCGACAACTCCTTGATGTAGCCCTCGGCATCCGTCGTGTACTTGACCTCCTCGTCGGACACCTTGGCGGTGTTGACAGAAACGAATGACTGGTCTCGGGCCACGAGCAGGGCGGCCCGCTTAAGGGCAGTTGGATCGAAGACAACGTCGCCGTTCATCCACAGCACGCCGCCGGGTGCCGAGGCGTGCAAGGCACGCATGAGACTTTTTGAGGTGTTCGTTTGGTCGTACTGCTCGTTGTAGACAAACGATGCCTCGGGAAACGCCTCGACGATGTGTTCCAGCTTGTAGCCGACGACGATGCTCACCCGCGCGCTGCGCCCGAAGGCCTGCTCAATATTGTCGAACTGCTGCTGCATAATGGTTCGGCCGTCGTTGAGCCTGGTCAACGGCTTCGGCAACGACCGACCAAGCCGACTCCCCATTCCTGCGGCGAGAATCACGATCTGCGTCGTCATAGGCGGTGTCCTCTCAACCTGTGCGATCCCGGTTGTGCGAACGAGTGTTCGCCGTTTGTTCACCGGAGATTCTTAATCTGGACACCACTTTGTGCTGGCACCACCATATCTTTTCAATCCGAGATTGCGGTGAGCATCCAGCGTTTCGTAGTGGTTTCGTGATGCGAAATCAACTGCGCGCGGCACCATTGGTAGGTTGGGACGGTGGAGAGCCCTGCAGACAGCCAATCCGGCCGCAAACCGAAGAAGCGAGGCGTCGGTCGGCCGGTTGCCTCCCGGTCCAAGCCATTCCCGACCAAGAAGCCCGAAGCGCGCTCGAAACCGGTCAAGGCAAAGAAAGCCGCGTCACGCGCACTCGAGCTGGCACCATTGCAAGCGCCAGCACAGCCGACGGCCCAGCAGCCGCCACAGAAGGCGCCACACAAGCCAGCACCCGAGGTTCTCGCGGTGCGCGACCTGTCGAAAAGCTTCGATGGTACGGTCGCGGTCGCTGACATCAACCTCACGATTGCCGCTGGATCGTTCTACGGCTTCGTTGGCCCGAATGGCGCGGGCAAAACGACGACGTTGTCGATGATTACCGGTCTGCTCCGACCGGATAGCGGCTCGGTCGTCGTTCACGGAGCTGATGTCTGGACTGACCCTGCAAAGGCGAAACAGCAGATGGGAGTGTTGCCAGATCGCTTGCGCTTGTTCGATCGTCTTACGGGTGCCCAGTTGCTCTACTACACGGGGGTACTGCGCGGCCTCGACGCTGCCACGGCGCGCTCGCGAGCAGCCGATCTCGCCGCAGCCTTTCGGATCGAGGATGCGATGGGTCGCCTCGTCACCGACTACTCGTCTGGCATGACCAAGAAGATCGCGCTCGCCTCCGCGATGATTCATTCGCCACGGCTCCTGGTTCTCGACGAACCATTCGAATCGGTTGACCCAGTGTCCGCTGCAACAGTGGCAGAGATACTTCGTGAGTACGTCGAAGCCGGGGGTACGGTGCTCCTTTCGAGCCACAGCATGGACCTCGTGCAACGTATCTGTGGCCACGTTGCCATTGTCGTCAACGGGTCGATCCTCGCGAACGGCACTATTGACGAGGTGCGCGGTGACAGTTCGCTCGAGGAACGCTTCATCGAACTTGCCCGCGGTGGCCGCACGGTAGAGGAGCTCGAGTGGTTGCGCACCTTCTCCGACTGAAGCTCGCCATTCTCGCGAACGCAGTTCGGCGGAGCCGTGCGCAAACGCTGGGTGCCGTTGCTGGTGCAGTTGCCTCGCTTGCGGTCGCTGCCCTCGTCATCGCATCAATCGCTCCACTGCAGTCGACCACCCCTGAGATCGCTCGGGTTGTCATCGTCTGCACGGGAAGTTTCGCAAGCCTCGCGTTTCTGCTCGTGCCGCTGGCCTTTGGTGCGGATGATTCCCTCGATCCCCGGCGATTCACGCTGCTCGGACTCCAGCCGGCACGACTCGCGGGAGCCATTGCGGTTGCAGCTTTGGTGAGTATTCCGCTGGCATTGTTGACAGTCGGAGCGGTCGCGAACGTCGCGGTGTGGATCGAAAATCCTGCTGTCGCTGTTGTCGCTGCCCTCAGCGGCATCCTGGTCATCGCCACTGCAACTCTTGCGGCGCGCGTGTGCTCAGCCGTGGCTGGGTTTGTCTTTTCCTCCCGTCGCGCCCGAGACGGTGCTGGCATCGTCGTATCGCTTGCCATCGCTGTCTCAGCCCCGGCACTGGTGCTTCTCACTACGAGCGATTGGGAAAGCCAAGTATTGCCAATCGCCCGTCGCGTGGCAGCGTTTGCTGCGTGGACCCCTTGGGGGGCGCCGTGGAGCGCTGCAGGCGATGTTGCGATCGGCCGGCCGGTCGACGCCGGGCTCAAGATCGTGATTGCCGTCGTGACCATCGCGGCGCTCGCAGCGGCGTGGTTCGTAGTCGTCCGCGCACTGAGCGCACGCAATTCTCGCGAGGCGATCGCCGTGGAACGCACCGGCCTCGGTTGGTTCGCTCGTCTCCCAGCGTCACCGGGCTGGGCTGTTGCCTCGCGCAGTCTGAGCTACTGGGGCCGTGACCCACGGTACGGTCTTGCCGTCGCCGCCATTCCGGTGGTGCCCATCGTCGTGGTGGTGTCGCTCCTCGGTGTTGGCGTGCCGGCGATCTTCGTGTCATGGATTCCGGTACCGGTGATGTGTCTCTTCCTTGGCTGGCTCGTGCACAACGACATCGCGCACGACAACACGGCGTTTTGGACCCACATCGTCGCCGAAGTGCCGGGCGTTGCTGACCGGTGGGGGCGGAGCGTTCCCGCGCTGGTGCTTGGTGTTCCGCTCATTCTCATCGGCAGCTACGTCACCGCGCTCATTTCGGGGTACTGGGCTGCAATACCCGGCCTGATCGGCTTGAGCGCCTGTCTGTTGCTTGTCTCCCTCGGTATCTCGAGCGTGCTTTCCGCGACCTCGCCATACGCAACTGTGCATCCCGGCGACAGTCCATTTGCGCAACCGCAGCCGCAAGCAGACGACACGGGCGGTTCCTGGGCGCAAGCCATCGCGTTCTTCGGAACGATCGTGCTGTCGAGCCCCGTCGTGTATTTCATGGTCCTCGGCAACGCCGACTCCGAGTCCTGGTATCGTTCGGCCCTCGGCGCGGGTCTTGCGATCGGTTTAGTGTCATACATCGGTGGAGTGCAACTTGGCGGCCGTCTCTTGGCAAAGCGGGCACCCGAGCTTCTTGCATTCGCATTGCGGAATTAGGATCGGTCCATGGCTGATAGCGACACCGTGGGCGGCGGCATTTCAACCCTTGACCGCGAACTTGAGGAACTTCTCCATCGCGAGCAGGTTGAAGAGGGTGACCACGAGCGGTTCTCCCACTATGCACCGAAGAACAAGATCATGGAATCCGCGCTCAGCGGCAAGCCGGTGCGGGCTCTCTGCGGCAAGCTGTGGGTGCCTGGCCGCGATCCCGAGAAGTTTCCGGTGTGCCCAACGTGCAAAGAGGTCTTCGAGAAGCTCAAGTAGCAAGGCTTGAATTCGCCCGCTGGCGCGCGGCGGCCGCTGGTGTTAGACGAACACCGTCGGTATCGCTGCTTCGCCTCTGCTGAGGCGGAAGGCGGCATCCGGCAATTCTCGAATCGCGATCTCGTGGTGTGCGCGTGCCGCAGCGGTCCCCGACGATCCGAGGAACTCAGCGTTGACTGTACCGTCTGTGACAAAGCCGACCAGCAGATCGCGCGCCCCGGGAGTTTCCGACCGGGCACCGATGCTGATCTCTTCACGGGCGGCGTTGCCGGTATCCGTCAGCGTGCGCGCGGCGAACTTGCGTCCGCCGATACTCGCTTTCTCGGCTGACCTTTTGGCGACCGAAACCCAGTGCCCGTCGTCGTCACGGCGCGCGACGAGCTTGTAGACGAATCCGGCAGCCGGATGGCCGGAGCCGGTCACCACGGAGGTCCCGACTCCATACGAGTCGACCGGCGCCGCTCGAAGCGCCGCGATCGTGTACTCGTCGAGGTCGTTGGTGACGGTAATTCGGGTGTTCGTAGCCCCGAGGGAATCAAGTTGCGCGCGCACCGCCGTCACCACGGTCGGCAGGTCGCCAGAGTCGATGCGAACTGCGCCGAGCCCCGTTCCGGCGACCTCGACAGCGAGGGCGACTGCAGCCCGCACGTCGAAGGTGTCAACGAGAAGTGTCGTCGACGCGCCCAGAGCGGTGACCTGCGCCTGGAAGGCCTCCCGCTCAGTGTCGTACAGCAGCGTAAACGAGTGCGCGGCGGTTCCCATCGTCGGCACGCCCCAGCGGCGACCGGCCTCAAGGTTGCTGGTGGCGGCAAATCCAGCGATGAAGGCCGCGCGCGCGGCAGCGACCGCCGAGTGCTCCCCGGTGCGGCGGGAGCCCATCTCTGCCAGCGGTCGTTGGTCGGCAGCTGCGCGCATTCTGGCGGCGGCGGATGCCACAGCCGAGTCGTAGTTGAGCACGCTCAGGATCAGCGTTTCGAGAATCACCGCTTCTGCGAAGCTGCCCTCGACAATCAGGACTGGCGAGCCTGGAAAGTAGAGCTCGCCCTCGCGGTACCCCCAGATCGAGCCCTGAAAGCGATAGTCGGCGAGCCAGTCGAGCGCGGCATCGCTGACGACCGACTGTTCCCGCAGCCACTTCAGCTCCGCGTCGCCGAAACGAAAATCTTGGATCAATTCAAGCAAGCGGCCGGTGCCAGCAACGACGCCGAAGCGGCGGCCATCTGGCAAGCGTCGTGCGAACACCTCGAACACCGAGTCGCGGTCGTGCCGCCCGCTGCGAAGCGCGGCATCAAGCATCGTGAGCTCGTAGCGGTCGGTGTAGAGCGCACTTGACATGTCAGCAAGCCTAGCCAGCGGTGCCACCCGCATCGGGGCGGTAGGTTTGCTGTCGTGAGCGACGCGCCGATCGGAGTCTTCGACAGTGGTGTGGGTGGCCTCACGGTCGCGCGTGCCATCATCGACCAGTTGCCCCGCGAGTCGATCGTGTATGTCGGAGACACCGCGCATTCGCCGTACGGCCCGAAGCCGATTGCTGAAGTTCGCAAATACGCCCTCGGCGTGATGGACGGACTTGTTGCCGAGGGTGTGAAGGTGCTCGTGATCGCCTGCAATACAGCGTCGGCGGCAATGCTGCGCGATGCGCGCGAGAGATTCACTGGCGGGTATGGGATTCCTGTGGTCGAGGTGATCCAGCCGGCCGTGCGGGCCGCGGTCCGCCAGACGAAAAACCGCCGGGTCGGTGTGATCGGAACGGTCGGCACGATCAACTCCTTGGCATACGAGGATGCGTTCGCCGCGGCATCCGACCTCGCTATCTTCACGCAGGCTTGCCCGCGGTTCGTCGAGTTCGTTGAGGCCGGGGTGACCAGCGGCACTGAGCTGTTCACGGTGGCTGAGGAGTACCTCAAGCCACTCAAGGCTGCCGAGATCGACACGCTCGTGCTCGGCTGCACGC
>CAZCOC010000012.1:0-15287 GCA_964500075.1 uncultured Salinibacterium sp. | reverse complement strand
ACACCCACTGCCAGCCGACAGTAGACGCGAACACGCCACCGACGACGGGTCCGAGCGCTGTCCCAATACCCGACAGCCCGATCATCGCGCCGACCACTTGGGGCCGTTCCGTCTCTGTGGTGTCGTTTGAGATGAGCGCGAAAGCGTTGGGGATGATCAGTGCCGCCCCGAGTCCCTGCACGGCGCGGCTGATGACCAGCGGCAACAACTCGGTGCTCAGCCCACAGATCAGCGAAGTGATCGCGAACACGGCGAGACCGATCATGAGTGTGCGCCGTCGACCGATGATGTCCCCAATGCGTCCCGCGGGAACGGTCAGTGCACCGATGCTGAGCAGGTATGCGCTCACAAGCCATTGCAGGTCGGTTACCCCATAGCCGAGGCTCTTCGCGATTGTCGGCAGCGCGAGCCCGAGCGAGAAGAAGTCCAACTGAACACAGAGCAGCGCCACGCCGACTGGCATAAAGCGAATGGATGTCTTGAGCACTGACATGCAGACATGCTACCGATCGGGCGATTGACTCCCCCACGTCCACACGCGACCGCAGCTCCGGTTTCGGCTAAGGGGGGGCAACGGGTTTCACCCCTGGAAGGTAGTTCACGCGGACTCGCGCCCGTCAGACAGCTCATTGTCCACTGCCATCCAAGATGGCTTCTCGTTATGCCTCACCGAGGATCCCAATGCGGCGATTGGTTGGGACCCTTCGTCTGGCCCCAGCGACAATAACCCACTTGAGCCTCACTCGGCTGGACCGGCTCACACCGGGACACTAAACACACGCATCCCGACGGCGGCGCCCGCGGTGATAGACGCGAGCGAGACCACGATGCTCAGCACCCAGTCGCCGGGCGTCGGCACGAGGGCTGACCCGGGTGCTTCGTGCCCGAACCCGAAGAGCGTCCGCTGTGCACCCGACCCGGCCGTGAAGAGCACGTCGTGGACGTTCGACTTGCCGAGCACAAGGCGACCGAGTCCGGCCCGCAACTCGAAAGCGAGTGGAGCAAGGCCCATCGCGACGAAAAGCGTCCCGCAGATAACCCCGACGACGACTCCGCCGAGTGGGATCATCATGAAGAAAGGGATGCTGAGGCCGACGAACAGGATCGACCAGCCCCAAAAGAGCATCGGCGCTGCAAACCCGCCCTGAAAGACGTACGCGACCACGCACGCCGCAAAAACGCCAAAGAACCCGAATGGTAACGCGTACAGCACAATGGCGGGGCACTCAGTCTCAATGACGAACGGACCGCCGCTCGCGCAGGAGCCACCGATCCCCGCCACGACACCGGATCCCAGGTACATCAGCGTGAAATTGAAGGAAAAAAGCAGCCACGCGATGATGGCGCCGGGTATGCGCCAGCCGGGTCCGGCGAAGCGTGACATAGCCACACGGTATCGGATGTCGGACCTCGTACCTCGACTCTTGACCTCTCTGCGCCTCCCCCGCAACTCGATAGGGTCTAGACATGACCGACTACGTTGTCGCAATCGATCAAGGCACCACGAGCACGAGGGCGATCGTTTTTGATCATGCCGGGAATGTCGTCTCGACCGGCCAACTCGAGCACCGCCAGATATTTCCGCATGCGGGCTGGGTCGAGCACGATCCGCTCGAGATTTGGACAAATACGCGCGAAGTGATTGGCGTGGCGCTCGGTCACGCCAATATCACGCGACACAATGTTGTGGCGGTCGGCATCACGAACCAGCGTGAGACCACCGTCGTGTGGGATCGAAAGACCGGCGAGCCGGTGTATAACGCGATCGTCTGGCAGGACACTCGCACCCAGTCAATCGTGGATCGCATTGCCGACGGTGACCCGTCGCGGTTCGCCAAGCGCACCGGACTCCCCCTTGCGACCTATTTCTCGTCGTCCAAGATCGCTTGGATTCTCGAGAATGTTGATGGTGTGCGCGCTCGGGCAGAAGCCGGCGAGCTCGCATTCGGAACGACAGACAGTTGGCTGCTGTGGAACCTGACCGGCGGGGTCGATGGTGGCGTGCACGCCACGGATGTGACGAATGCCAGCCGAACCCTCCTCATGGACCTTGCAACCCTGGGCTGGGATGACGAGCTGCTGGATGCCTGGAACATTCCTCGTTCGCTGCTGCCCGAGATTCGCAGTTCGTCGACCGAGTTCGGTTTCGTCTCGACCACGAGCCTGCTACGCGAGGTGCCGGTGACCGGAATCCTTGGTGACCAGCAAGCGGCAACCTTCGGTCAGGCGGCGTTCGAGCGGGGCGAGTCGAAGAACACCTACGGCACCGGGAACTTCTTGATTGTCGGCACCGGCGAGCAGATCATCCAATCCCAAAATGGACTCATCACGACTGTCGCCTACCAGCTTGGCGATGAAAAGCCGCGCTTCGCCCTCGAAGGCTCGATCGCCGTCACCGGATCGCTCGTGCAGTGGCTGCGAGACAACCTAGGCATCATCAGCACATCGGCCGAAGTGCAGGAGCTCGCCGACACCGTCGTCGACAACGGCGGTGTCTACTTCGTGCCAGCGTTCTCCGGACTGTTTGCGCCGTACTGGCGACCGGATGCACGTGGCGCGATCCTCGGACTCACTCGCTTCGTCACGAAGGCTCATATCGCCAAGGCGGCACTCGAGTCGACCGCCTTTCAGACGCGCGACGTGATCGACGCTGTCAACGCGGACGCCCACGTCGATCTCACCGAACTGAAGGTCGATGGCGGCATGGTCGCCAATGGCGGACTCATGCAGTTTCAGGCCGATATTCTCGGCATCCCGGTCATCCGGCCAAAAGTCATCGAAACGACCGCGCTCGGCGCCGCGTACGCTGCCGGTCTCGCGGTCGGATTTTGGAGCGGGCTGGATGAACTGCGCAGCAACTGGCAGGAGGGTCATCGCTGGGAGCCGCAGATGAGAGCCGAGGAGCGTGAACGACTGCTGCGCGAGTGGCACAAGGCAATCTCCAAGTCACTGGACTGGGTCACCGAAGACACTGCAGGCTGACGAGCCAGTGCAACTACCGCTGCGTCTCGGTCGCCCACTGCTCAAGCTTCGCTGAGGCACCCCCAGAATCGATAACGGCAGCTGCACGTTCAAACTGCACCCCCAGTCGCACAAGAATGGGCTCACGCAACTGCTCGGGATCCTTCGAGAGCTCGAACGCAACGAGTCCCGCCGCCGCGTTCAGCAGCACGATGTCTCGCACCGGGCCAGACTCCCCCGCAAGCACTGCCCGAGCGACTGCAGCATTGTGCTGTGGGTCGGCCCCCAAGAGCGATCGGATGTCCGCGCGCGCGATCCCGAGCTCTGCCGGGTCGAGATCGTGCTCGGTCACACTTCCCCGCGAGACTTCCCAGATGTGGGAGTGTCCCGTCGTGGTGAGCTTGTCGATACCGTCGTCGCCGCGGTAGACGAGCGCCGTGGCATCCCGCGATTGGAAGACCCCGACGATGAGCGGAACGCGGTCGAGGCTCGAAACGCCGACGGCTGAGGCGTTCGGTCGCGCCGGATTGCAGAGCGGCCCAAGAATATTGAACATGGTCGGGATGCCGAGCTCTTTTCGCGTCGGGCCGGCGTGACGAAACCCTGGATGGAACGCCGCAGCAAACGCGAAGGTGATGCCGGTCTCGGTCAGCACTTCAGCCACCCGGTCAGCGGAAAGATCCAGGTTGATGCCGAGCGCGCTGAGTACGTCTGAGGAGCCGGACGCTGAACTCGCCCCTCGATTGCCGTGCTTAACCACCGGCACCCCAGCGGCAGCGGCGACGACGGATGCAACGGAGGAAATGTTGAGCACAGCTCCGTACGGGTCTCCCCCGGTGCCGACGATATCGAGCACCCACGGGTCGACCGGCAACGGCAGCGCATGTGCCAGTACTGCGTCGCGAAAACCGACGATCTCGTCGACCGTTTCGCCCTTCACCGCGAGTGCAACGAGCATTCCAGCCAGTTGCGCAGAGGTCGCCTCTCCCGCCATCACGCTCTGCATTGCCCAGGTTGCCTCGGCGATCGACAGGTCGTCTCCACCGACAAGCACCTCTAGGATGCCCGGCCAGGTGATCTGCGCTGTCATGCCCCAAATACTAACGAAATGGCCCAGCCGCACATGCCCAAATGGAAAAAAGTAGCACCAAAGTCGACCATAATGGAAGGGTGTCTACCGCCTCTCTCACCGGGTCCTTCGGGGCCCCAGCCGTCAATCGGCCGAATATCGTCGCGGTCGGCACGATCGTTTGGCTCGGCAGCGAGGTTATGTTCTTCGCCGGCCTGTTTGCGATGTACTTCACACTCAAGTCTGTGTCGCCCGGCCTCTGGGCAGAGCAAACCGGCAAGCTCGATGTGACGTTCGCCGCGGTGAACACGATCATCCTCGTGCTTTCTTCGTTTACCTGCCAGTTCGGCGTGTTTGCCGCAGAGCGGTTCCAAACCAAGCGAACGGGCACGCTCGCACAATTCTGGAAGTGGGGGGTGACCGAATGGTTCTTCCTCACCTACGCCATGGGCGCGACGTTCGTCGCTGGCCAGGCTTATGAGTACGCGGTGCTCGTCAGCGAGAACGTCACGCTATCGAGTGACTCATACGGCTCGGCCTTCTTCCTGACGACCGGTTTCCACGCCCTGCACGTCACCGGCGGTCTGATCGCGTTTCTGCTCGTGCTCGGGCGCATCTTCGCGGTCAAGAATTTCGGCCACAAAGAAGCCACGAGCGCAATCGTTATCTCCTACTACTGGCACTTCGTCGACGTGGTCTGGATCGGGCTGTTCCTCGTCATCTACATCCTCAAATGAGAATCGGAACTCAACGCACCATGGAGCACACGCCATCAGCACTCAAGAAGCAGCAGCGGTTGACTGGCCGCCGCAGCCCGCTCGCAACGGCCGCGCTGCTCGCAATTGGTCTGCTCACCACCGGCGGTGCGTACGCCCTTGTCACCACGAGTGCGACCGCCGAGACGAGCACCGCACAATCCGCCGTCATCGAGCAGGGCTCGAAGCTTTTCCAGGCGAACTGCGCCACCTGCCACGGCCTGAACCTGCAGGGCACGAGCCAAGGTCCGACGCTCATCGGCGTCGGAGCGGCGTCCGTTGACTTCCAGGTCGGCACCGGTCGGATGCCGCTGGCTGCAACTGGCCCGCAAGCCGAGAAGAAGCCCGTGCAGTTTACGGCCGAGCAAACCTTCGCGCTCGCAAACTTTGTCGCCTCGAAAGGACCTGGACCGGCGATTCCGAGTGATCGCTACCTTCAGGGCGATGGGGACGTCGCAGTGGGCGCTGAACTCTTCCGGATCAACTGTGCGATGTGCCACAACGTTGCGGGCGCGGGCGGCGCGCTTACCCAAGGCAAGTACGCTCCGTCACTCGGCAACATCGAGGCGGTGTACATCTACGAGGCCATGATCACCGGCCCTCAGAACATGCCGGTCTTCAACGAACAAAATATCTCACCGCAGGAGAAGGCGGACATCATCACCTACCTCCGGTACCTCGATGAGACGCCATCCGTCGGCGGCTTCGGTCTCGGCAACATCGGGCCAGTTTCTGAAGGCTTGTTCATCTGGATTTTCGGTCTCGGCGCACTCGTGGCAATCACAGTGTGGCTTACCGCAAAGTCCAACTAGAGACCTGCACCGACGGAAAGTGGAAGGGAAGAGAATGGCGAACGATCACGACGGCGACACCGGTAGCGCGGCTGTCGGCACGACTGTCGCGAAGTACGGCAATAGCGCGCCATCTGCTGGGACTGCCGTCGTCGTCGCTGACCAGATCCCGAACCCCGGTTTCGAGCCATACCGTCCGCGGGTGACCGACCTCGACCCGAAGAAGGCCAAGCAGGCTGAGCGGGTCGTGTCTGGGCTGTTCTTCCTTTCGATTATCGGCAGCATCATCGCCGTTGCCGTCTACATCGCCTTCCCGATCGTGCCAGGGGATATGGCATCCGTTCGCCTCAACAACCTCTTGCTCGGCATTGGCATCACCCTCGGCTTGCTCGGCATCGGTATCGGTGCCGTGCACTGGTCAAAGGCCCTCATGGAGGGTCACGACATGGTTGAGCAGCGGCACCCCACGCGGGGCACTGACGAGACTCGTGAAAAGGCCGTCGAGGTGTTCGAACTCGGCGCCAAGGAGTCGGGCATCGGTCGACGCACGCTCATTCGCAACACCCTGATCGGCGCAATCGTGCTCACCCCGTTGCCGGCAATCGCGCTGTTCCGCGACCTTGCTCCGGCAGCGGATCCGGTACCACTCCTGAAGGTCACGATGTGGAAAGAGGGCGTGCGACTCACGCGCGACCCGACCGGAACCCCCATTCGTGCTTCAGAAGTGACGCTCGGTTCTAACTTCCACGTCATCCCGGAAGGATTGAAAGAGTCCTCTCACCCGCTTGAAGAAAAGGCAAAAGCAGCGGTTCTCCTTATGAGACTCAAGCCGGAAGATCTGCAGATCTCCCCCGGCCGTGAGGACTGGAACTATCAGGGCATCGTGGCGTACTCGAAAATCTGCACGCACGTCGGATGCCCCGTTGCACTGTACGAGCAACTAACACACCGCCTGCTCTGCCCGTGCCACCAGTCTTCGTTCGATATCAAGCGCGAAGCTCTCGTCATTTTCGGCCCAGCCAAGCGCCCCCTTCCCCAGTTGCCCATCACGGTGGATGACGAGGGTTACCTAATCGCGCGAAGCGACTTTACCGAACCCGTTGGACCAAGCTTCTGGGAGCGTTCGATATGACAAGCACACAGGTGCCACCGACCACCGCAGAGGCACCGTCCAGCGGCCCGCCAGCACCGGTCGCCGTACAGAAGTCGACGGGCTCTCGAGTCACCGGTTGGGCAGCGAACTACATCGACGAGCGCACGAGCATGTCCGGCCTCGTCAAAGAGGTGGGCCGCAAGATTTTCCCCGACCATTGGTCGTTTATGCTCGGCGAGGTGGCGCTGTACAGCTTCATCGTGATTTTGATCTCTGGCACCTTCCTCACGTTCTTCTTCCAGGCCACCATGGTCGAGGTCGAGTACGAGGGATCCTACCTGCCACTCAAGGGCATCGAGATGTCGGCCGCAATGGCATCCACTCTCGACATTTCATTCGACATTCGCGGCGGTCTGCTGATGCGGCAGGTTCACCACTGGGCAGCGCTGCTGTTCGTGGCTGCCATCGGACTCCACATGCTGCGGGTGTTCTTCACCGGCGCATTCCGCAAGCCGCGTGAGATCAACTGGTTCATCGGCTTCGTACTCTTCGTGCTCGCGATGGCAGAGGGCTTTACCGGGTACTCGCTGCCGGATGATCTGCTTTCGGGTAACGGCCTTCGCATCATTGACGGCATGGTCAAGGGCATCCCGGTCATCGGAACGTGGATCTCCTACCTGCTTTTCGGGGGCGAATTCCCGGGGGTAGACATTGTCGGCCGACTCTACGTATTACACATTCTTATCCTGCCTGCGCTCATCGTGGCACTGCTCGGCGTGCACATGCTCCTGCTGATTATCAACAAGCACACCCAGTTCGCTGGCCCCGGCCGCACCAACGACAATGTCGTCGGCGTGCCGATCATGCCCGTGTTCGCTGCGAAGGCCGGCGGGTTCTTCTTCATCGTCTTCGGCGTCATCATGCTCATCGCAGCGACCTTCCAGATCAACCCGGTGTGGACCTACGGCCCGTACGACCCGTCGCCCGTTTCGGCAGGAACCCAGCCCGACTGGTACATCGGCTTTGCTGACGGCGCGCTTCGTCTTGTGCCGCCAGGCTGGGAATTCGTCGCATGGGGCGGAGCGACGTGGTCGATCAACATCCTCGTTCCGCTCGTCGGGCTGGGGGTGTTCATGGCCGTGGTTGCCATCTACCCCTTCATTGAGGCGTGGGTCACCGGCGACAAGCGCGAGCACCACATTGCCCAACGCCCACGCAACGCGCCAACCCGCACCGCGATCGGTGCCGCTGGCGTCACCTTCTACGCGGTGTTGTGGGCTGCGGCAAGTTCTGACCTGATCGCAACACACTTCAAGGTCACGATCGAGGGTGTAATCAATAGCCTTCAAGCACTCCTGTTCGTCGGCCCAATCCTCGCCTACCACGTTGCCAAGCGCCTCTGTCTTGCGTTGCAGAAGAAGGATCGCGAGATCGCTCTGCACGGCTACGAGAGCGGCCGCATCGTTCGACTGCCAAGTGGTGAGTACATCGAGGTTCATGAACAGCTCGACGATTACGAGCGCTGGAAGCTTGTCAGCTTCGAGGAGTACAAGCCACTCATGATCCGTCCGAACGAGCAGGGCAAGATCACGACCGCGCAACGCATTCGCGCTGCGGCCTCAAGCTGGTTCTTTGAGGACCGGATATCGCCGATAACCCGCACCGACATCGAGCGCGCGCACGACTCCTCGCACTAGCCGCACACCCGTGTCTTGCTTCCCTAGATGAGCAAGGCAAGCCGCGGCTAGTCGAAGGTGCGCTTGAGGAAGTCCGCCGTCGAGGTGTAGCCGATGCGCTCGTAGAAGTTCGCGGATCGACGGCTCGGCACCGTCAACTGCCGCACCTGTCTTGCACGGCAAGCCGCCTCGGTCGCCTCCACGAGAGCAGTACCGACGCCCTGACCGCGGTGGTCATCGTCAACGACAAGTTCCTGCAGCTGCGCAGAGCTCCCGTTGATGTAGAGCAGGGGGCTGATCGTGCTCAAGGCGTAGCCGAGCACCGCGCCTGCTGAGCTGTCGGCGACGAGCAGGATTGAAGATCTCGAATCGTCGTCGATAATGCCTTGGTAGGTCGAATCAAAGGCGGAGGCATCCGGCGCGTAATCGGTGCCAAGCTGTTTGAGTAGCGCAAATACCCGATTAGCATCGCCTGATCCCGCGGCACGAACCGTGAGCGTGACGCCCGAACGCGAACCGTTCGAGTGCGAGTCAGCGGCGCCAGAGTCAGCGGCGCCAGAATCAGCGAACAAAGTATCCGCGATAATACTCGTACACCCAGCCGACCAGGGCGACGACAGCAACAGCCGCGCCGATGAAGGCGAGCCACGGGCCAATCGCCACCCCGAGGAACACCGTCGCGACACTCGCTCCAAGAATCGGAGGCCACCAGCTCCAGGGGCTGAAGTGCCCCTGCTCGGCTTCGCCGTCTTCGATTCGAGCGTCCAAGCGGTCCTCGGCCAACTCGCCACCCTGAGACGCATACACTCGACCCAAGTAGAACGCGATGAGCGCCGCGAGTATCCCCGTCAAGCCAAGAGCGAGTGCCCCAACCCACTCGATACGCCCATGCAATGGGTCAAGAAGACCCCACACGATATAGATGGCGTCAGCAATAAAAAAGAAGCCTGCAAGTACCCAGAACAGTCGAGCGTTGGTTTGCACGTCTACTTGACCCTCTCTGCGCCGAGGTCATAGACCGGCGCTTCTGGAGCATCCTTCATCGGACCAATCCCGACCGGTATTCCTGCCTCTGGATGGTTGAAATCAAAGGCCGGCGACTCAGAGCGGATGCGTGGAATCGAGGTGAAGTTGTGTCGAGGCGGCGGGCAGCTTGTCGCCCACTCCAGCGAGCGCCCGTAACCCCACGGGTCGTTCACGGTCACCTTTGGCGCTTTGCGCGCCGTGATGTAGACGTTGTAGAAGAACGGCAGCATCGAGATGGCGAGGACTGCAGCGCCGACGGTTGAGAGCTGGTTCATCCAGGTCACACCGTCCTCCTCAAGGTAGGAACGGTAGCGTCGTGGCAGACCGACCACCCCGATCCAATGCTGAATCAGGAAGGTCATGTGGAATCCAATGAACAGCAACCAGAAATGGACCTTGCCGAGACGCTCGTTCAGCATCTTGCCAGTCCACTTCGGCCACCAGAAGTAGAAGCCGCTAAACATTGCAAACACGACCGTGCCGAAGACGACGTAGTGGAAGTGCGCGACGACGAAGTAACTGTCGGAGACGTGGAAGTCGAGCGGTGGGCTCGCAAGGATCACCCCGGTCAATCCACCGAAAGTAAAGGTGATCAGGAAGCCGATTGCCCAGAGCATCGGAGTCTCGAACGTCACCGACCCACGCCACATAGTGCCGATCCAATTGAAGATCTTCACGCCAGTCGGCACCGCAATGAGCATCGTCATGAGCGCGAAGAACGGCAACAGCACGGAGCCGGTGACATACATGTGGTGAGCCCAGACGGCTACAGAAAGCGCGGCAATGGCGATGGTGGCGTAGACGAGCGTGCGGTAACCGAAGATCGGTTTGCGGCTAAATACCGGGAGCACCTCTGAAATGATTCCGAAGAACGGCAGAGCAATGATGTAGACCTCTGGGTGACCGAAGAACCAGAACAAGTGTTGCCAGAGAATCGCGCCACCGTTGGCGGGGTCGAAGATATGCGCACCTACGACGCGGTCTGCACCGAGCGCGAAGAGCGCGGCGGCGAGCACGGGGAACGCCATAAGCACCAGGATCGAGGTCACGAGCGTGTTCCAAGTGAAGATCGGCATTCGGAACATCGTCATGCCTGGGGCACGCATCGTGATGATGGTGGTGATGAAGTTGACAGCACCAAGGATGGTTCCGAACCCACTCAGTGCGAGGCCGAAGACCCAGAGGTTGCCGCCGTAGCCGGGCGAGAAGGTCGCACTTGAGAGCGGGGCGTACGCGAACCACCCGAAGGCTGCTGCGCCTTGCGGGGTGAGAAAGCCGGCAACTGCAATGAGAGAGCCGAAGTTGAAGAACCAGTATGCCAGAGCGTTCAGTCGCGGGAAGGCCACATCTGGAGCACCGATCTGGAGCGGCATCAGAACGTTCGCGAATCCGGCGAACAGTGGGGTGGCGAACATGAGCAGCATGATCGTGCCGTGCATCGTGAAGAGCTGGTTGTACTGCTCGCCCGTCGCAACAACATCCAGCCCTGGCGCGAACAACTGAGCACGGATCACGAGCGCCATCACGCCGCCGAGCAGGAAGTAGATGAACGAGGTGATCAGGTACATGTACCCGATCTGCTTGTGGTCAGTGGTGGTGAGCCAAGCGACGACGACGTTGCCCTTGCGGGCGAGCTTCTCTTCACGTGGGGTGACCGGCGTCGAGGCGCCTCCAATGGAAGGAGCGGCCGGTCGTTCGAGAACTGTCGTCATGGAATTACTCCTCCGTCGTTCCGCCGTTGCCGGGCAAATTCTGGTTCACGTTGAATTCAGCCCCGAGTTGGCCCTCGAACCCCGCGACGCGCTGGCCTTGAATGTAGGCGTCGTAGTCCGCCTGCGATACCACGTCGACCTCGAACAGCATCAGGGAGTGATACTCACCGCAGAGCTCAGCGCACTTGCCCATGTAGCTGCCGATCTCCTGCGGAATGAAGTACATGTAGTTGGCCGGCGTCTTGCCGGGGATCATGTCCTTCTTATACAAGAACTCGACCACCCAGAACGAGTGGATGACGTCGCGCGACTCGAGCTTGATCTCGACCTTGGCATTGACCGGCAGTACCAGCTTCGGCAGATTGCTCGTGTCGATCGGCCCGCTCGGGAGCTGTTCTGCCTGAACGCCCGGGCTGTAGACATTCTCATTGACGTAGTTGAAGTCCCAAGCCCAGCGCTTCGCGAACACTTCAATCTTGACGTCGGGGTTCGGAATCGCTTCTTCGATCACCGCTTGGTCGCGCGCCGTGAAAGCGAAGAACCCGAGAACGAGAATCAATGGGACGATCGTGTAGAGGATCTCGATTGGCATGTTGTAACGGAGTTGCACCGGAAGCCCAGTCTGGCCGCGCCGACGTCGATACGCGACTGCCGCCCAGATGATCAAGCCCCACGTGAGAACCCCAACAGCGAGAAGCACAATCCACGAGTTGACCCACAGACCGATGATTCGGCTCGTATGGTTCGTGGTCTCAGGGTTGGTCGGCAAGTACCCCTGGAGTTGGTCTTGGGTGCACCCCGCCAGCACCAACGCCAAGACGATTCCGATCGGAATCGCTACCCATCGAATTCGACGCTGAGAACGCACGGAAAACCTCTCGAGAAACACCGGCTACTACCGCTCCAGTCTACAGTGAGCGCTCGCTCGCGCTTGGCTCAGTGGAAGCTGTCTCCACAAGCGCAACTACCATCGGCGTTCGGGTTGTCGATGGTGAAACCCTGCTTTTGGATGGTGTCTTCGAAGTCGACCCTCGCGCCATCAAGGTAGGGAACACTCATCTTGTCGACAACGACCTCGACGCCATCGCCGAACTCCACGCTGACGTCGCCGTCTAGGCTGCGCTCGTCAAAGTAGAGCTGATAGATCAGGCCAGAGCAACCACCGGGCTGCACTGCTAGGCGCAGCCGAAGGTCGTCGCGACCTTCTTGGGAAAGTAAGCTGCGCACCTTCTCGGTTGCGGCATCCGTCAGAGACACGCCGTGGGCGGCAGTACGTACCGAAGTGTCAGTCATACTCTGAGTCTACGCTCGCCGATTGAGCTTTTCGAGCAGGATCGCCTCGGTGAGGATCGCGCGGCGAAACACCCCGAGATGAAGCGATTCGTTTGGGCTGTGGGCGCGAGAATCGGGGTCCTCGACGCCAGTGATGAGAATCTGCGCCCGGGGGAAGTCCCCGGCGAGCTGCGAGATGAATGGAATCGAACCGCCGATGCCCGTCTCGATCGGTTCGACTCCCCAGCCAGCGGCCATCGCGTCTTTCGCCGCAGTGACAGCCCATCCTGTTGTGTCAACAAGAAAGGGGTCGCCACGGTCGATGTCAATGAACTCGAGGTGCGCGCCGAACGGCGCATGCTCGCGCAAGTGCGATTCGATCGCAGTAAACGCATCCGCCGCTGATTGCTCTGGCGCGACTCGCGCGCTGACTTTTACCGTGACGCTCGGGGCCAAAGCGTTGGAAGCATTCACGACGGTCGGTGCGTCGATGCCAGTAATCGTGATGGCCGGTTGATTCCACAACCGCGAAAGGATGTGGCCCCGGCCGATCGGGACGACCCCTTCGAGCAGAGCGGCCGCTTCGAACAGGCGTGCCTCTTCGTAGTCCGGTAACGTCGCCTCGCGCGAGTGCAGGCCGGCAACGGCAACGGCGCCGTCTGCATCGTGCAGAGTCGCGAGGAGGGCGATCGTTGCGAGCATCGCATCTGGTGCTGCTCCCCCGAACATTCCGGAGTGCACCGCGTGGTCGAGGGTCGAAACGCGAAGCTTGAAGGTCACGTTGCCCCGCAGCCCTACCGTCAGCGAAGGGGTCGAAACGTTCCAGTTGTCCGAGTCGGCAATGACGATGACGTCGGCGGCGAGCTCGCTGCGATGCTGGGCGAGGAAGGCCCCGAACGAACGAGAGCCAAACTCCTCTTCCCCCTCAATGAAGACGACGACGCCGAGGTCGATGTCACCACCAACGACACGACGAAGAGCTCGGATTGCCGCGATGTGCACGAGAACGCCGGCTTTGTCGTCGGCGGCTCCGCGACCGTAGAGTCGATCGCCTCGCACGGTCGGCTCGAAGGGCCCGGATTCCCACTGCTCGGGGTCACCGGGCGGCTGGACATCGTGATGGGCATAGAGCAGGATTGTCGGTCGGCCGTTTCGTGCCGCGCGCGTCGCGAGCACCGCCGGTTGACCGAGTCGTTCGCTATCGATAGGAGCACGCGAGACGGCAACTGACTCGAAGAATTCGAGCGACGCAAGCAACTCGCACACCACCTCCGCGCTCTTCTCAACCTGGCTTGAATCGAAGCCATCCCACGAAACGGATGGGATGCGAACGAGCCGACCAAGGTCCGCAATCGCCACCGGCAGCCCGGTCTGAACCGCATTCGCAAGCTGGGAAACGACCATCGCCTCGGGTTCCTGATCTGCTGGCGTGGTCGGGAAGTCCGTCATGCGAGTAATCTTAACCGGAGAGCAGAGGCGAGGATCTTCGTGGCCAAGACAACCGAGAACAACGCCGGCACCGACGCCGGTTACGAACTCAACCAAGACAGCATCTCAAGCGGCAAAGGTCGCGCAACTCCGACTCGAAAAGAGCAGGAGGACGCACGAAAGCGCCCACTTGTCAGCAACGACCGCGCGGAGGCCCGCAGGCACTCGCGCGCACAGGAACAGGCGCAACGCGAGAAGGCGAGAATCGGTCTCGCACGGGGCGACGAGAAGTACTTGCCGATGCGCGATCGCGGCCCGCAGAAGCGCTACGTTCGCGATTACGTCGATGCCCGAACGAGTGTTGGCGAGTTTCTCATCCCGCTCATGTTTGGCGTGATCATCCTGACGTTTTTCCCACAACCAGAGGTGCAGACGATCGGCATCCTTACCCTGTGGGTATTCTTTGCTATCGCGATCGTCGACAGCGTCATTCTCGGGTACCTCGTCAAGCGCAAACTCACCGCCAAGTATGGCGATGACCGAGTTGAGAAGGTGCGCTTCTACGCGGCCATGCGAGCGCTGCAGCTGCGCGTCATGCGGCTCCCGAAACCGCAGGTCAAGCGCGGCGCGTACCCGGAGTAGCCGAGCGTCGGTTAGCCAACCGCCCGTGAGCCGATCGCAGCCGGGCCACGGGCGAGTCCCCGATTGATCTGCCGGGCCCACAATGGCCCGCGATACAGAAAGCCCGTGTAGCCCTGCACCAGTGTGGCACCTGCTGCCAACCGCTCGGCGACATCTGCTGCCGTCTCGATCCCACCGACCGAGATCACACAAAAGCGTTCCGGCACCACCGAGCGGATGACCCGCAGGAGCTCGATTGATCGTGCAGCCAACGGTCGACCGGAAAGCCCGCCAGCACCTGCGGCCTCGACTGTTGAGGCATCCGTTGTGAGCCCATCACGGGAGAGGGTTGTATTTGTTGCGATAATGCCGTCGAGTTCGGCAACCGCCAGTTCGGCGATGGTGTGCACTTCTCGGTCAGAGAGGTCGGGCGCGATCTTAACGAGCACGGGTGTCGAGCCGGCTGCTGCCTTGACCGCGGTGAGTAGCGGCCTGAGCTTTTCGAGCTCCTGCAGCGCACGCAAACCCGGCGTGTTCGGTGAACTGACATTGACCACGAGGTAGTCTGCGAGCGGCGCCAGCAGGCGAGTGCTCTCGAGATAGTCGGCGGTCGCGGCATCCAGATCAGTACCACGAGACTTGCCGATGTTCACGCCGATTACAGGGCGATCAGCGCGCGCTCTGGCTTTGGCGATCACTGCCTGTGCTGCGGCGGCGCCGTGATTATTGAAGCCCATCCGATTGATTACCGCGCGATCAACGACCAGGCGAAACAAGCGAGGCCTGTCGTTGCCTGGCTGGGCAGTTGCAGTGATCGTTCCGACTTCAACGTGACCGAAGCCAAGCTGGCCGAGCCCGCGGATGCCCGTGCCCTCCTTATCGA
>CAZCOC010000011.1:13724-16607 GCA_964500075.1 uncultured Salinibacterium sp. | reverse complement strand
CGACCGTGCGCGATCGAATCGGCGCACTACGGATCGAGCGGATCAACGGCGACTTTGCGGTGGGGACTGCCATCGGCTCGGCGCTCGTCGAAGCGGGATTCGTCGCGACGCCGCAAGGGTTGCGACTGCGCAGTTCGTAGGCGAGTGATAGACATCTACCCATGGCCGGTGGAATCGCGAAGGAAACGTCCCAGATCCCCCGCGACGCTGGCCGGCGGCTGAACTTCGAGGGGCTTGAAGACGGGCGAGGCCTCCATTGCTATCGACGGCAGGCGGAGTGAGTGCGCTTCTCAGCGCGCTAGACACCTGATGCTGGAGACCTGATGCCCGAGGGCGACACCGTCTACCGCTCTGCGGAGCACCTCAACGCTGCGCTCGCCGGCACGGTTCTGACGCGATGCGACATCCGAGTACCGGCGTTTGCGACAGTGGATCTCACCGGTGAGCGGGTCGACAACGTTGTCAGCCGCGGCAAGCACCTACTCATGCGTATCGGTGCATATACCTTGCACAGTCATCTCAAGATGGAAGGGGCATGGCATGTGTACCGCCGCGGATCCAGCTGGTTCAGGCCGGCATTCTTGGCGCGCGCCATCCTCGCTAACGACGCCGTCGAGGCGGTCGGCTTCGAGCTCGGCCTCTTCGAAGTGATCGAGCGTGATCCTGAAAACGAGGCGGTCGGATATCTCGGGCCTGACCTCCTTGGCGCCGACTGGGACCCGCCACTCGCGTTGGCGAACATCCGGCGCGAGCCTGCCCGCGAAATCGGCCTGGCCCTCCTCGACCAGCGAAATCTCGCAGGGCTCGGCAACGTCTACCGCGCTGAGCTGTGCTTTCTCCGCGGAGTACTCCCGACCCGCCCGGTCGGTGAAGTCCGGGAGCTCGAGAAGATGATCGAGTTGGCGTGGCGACTCATCAACGCGAACAAGGATCGCCCCCAACGCGTGACGACTGGCAATCTGCTGCGTGATCGACTGTGGGTGTATGGGCGGGCGGGGCAGCCGTGCCGACGCTGCGGAACGACAATCGAACGCGGCGAGTTGGGCGACACTGACCTGCAGCTCCGCGCAACAGCGTGGTGCCCGAGCTGCCAGCGCTAGCGGGAACCTATTCGGGGCTCTCCAACCTCCGACTCGCTCGCCTGAGGGAGGAATAAGACAACGGGGACCCGCTACAGGACGGGCACCTGCAGCACGTACGGGGCGCTGAGATTACCCGCGGCATCCACGGCCTGAATGATGAACTCAAGAGAACCGACCGGCGTGCCTGGAGGGACGACCAAGGCGTAAGACCACGTAGGGGTCATGCTCGAAGATCCGGAGAGCACGCCCGACCAGGCGATCGACACGGCCGTGACGCCGCGATCGTCAGTCACTACTGCGCTGATCGTCGGCGTGTTGTTGTTGGGACCAGATATCGGGGTGAAGCTGGCACTGACGACGACCGGTGCGGTCGTGTCGGCAGGCGGCGGCGCTGGTTCTGGTTCCGGAGCGGCAGTGGGCGCAAGCGACGCGCTCGGGCTGACTGTTGGAGTGGGCCTCGCCGCCGCTGGCGTGGCGCGCGACGTCGGACTCGCGGTCGCGGTCGCGGTCGGGGTCGCGGCGACAATCGCGGGAGGCGGCGTGCCGAACGCAATGGCGCCGCCGGTGACGAGCAGCACGATCACTCCAAGAAATGGCCAGATGATCCACCAGCGCCGCGCACGGAACCCGCTCACCTCAGCTGGAGTACCGGTGTCACCGGAATCCACTCGGTCGCGGATGGCCTTCTTCACGTCCTCCATCGTGCCTTGCAAGTCTTCGTGGGCGTTTTGGGCCGCCTTCTGCATGACGGTCGAGACCAAGCCCGCTACGTCCATGTCCTTCATCCCACCCAGATCACGCCAACCCACGGTGCACCTCCTTGCTGAGTCGTGCCGCAAGTGCTTTGCGCCCTCGGTGGAGCTGCGTCTTGACCGTGCCTTCACTCACACCAAGACCCTCGGCAATTGTTCGCACCGACTGGTCCATTAGGTAGTGCAGTGTGCACACCTGGCGCTGCCGAATCGGCAATTGCAGGAGCGCGTTCCTCACGTCGCAATCGAGCAACTCGCTCTGGTCGGTCATCTCTTCGACGGGCATCGCGAGCTTGGCGACCGCTCGCTGGCGTGCCGCTTCGCTGCGATAGCCATCCTTAATCCGATTGCTAGCGACGACCGTAAACCATGCCGCCAAATTTGTGACCGGATGCGCAGGCGGCTTCGCGAGAAACCCCACGATTGCATCCTGCACCGCATCCTCCGCGCCCTGACGGTTGCCGGTAATAAGGCCGACAGCGGCCACAACCTTCGAGTATTGGGTCGCGACAAAGACATCGAGGTCCAGATGGACGTTCTCGGCCACGACCACACTCACACCCGCACGACGCGCAGGTATCTACGACCGGTTGACAAGACCGGTCGCGGGTACTCGCTACCCGATGCGATCAAACTAGCGCAGCATGCGCACCTCGTACTAGGTCAGGCTCTCGATCGCAGGCCCAGCACGAGGAGGAATGACGCGCCGATCGCAATCGAAAGACCGATTGCGATCGGGCCCGAAACGAGGAGCAGTTGCACGGTCACATAGTCGAGATCTTCAGTTCGGTTGTCGAAGATGGTGCGCACGAAGCCAATAAGCACAATCCCGCTCACCAAGAGCGCCACGGCGAGCGCTGCAAGGGCGATCAGGTACCGGTTGCGCGAAGGAGGTGCAGCCTCCTCCAGCTCAGTTTCGGGATGGCCAACCGCGTGCGATGTCGGCTCAGAGTAGGCAGCGGGGGAGCCGGTCAACGCTGAACCGACGGCCGCACTCGCCCTCGGATCGGTTTCGATCTCGGGTGACGCGACAGGTCGGTCCGCGGCGC
>CAZCOC010000011.1:0-13714 GCA_964500075.1 uncultured Salinibacterium sp. | reverse complement strand
GTGCCGGTCGGCAGCCCCAGCTCAAATCCATCGCGCGGTCCGTCATACCCTGGCTGAAACGCCGGGTCGAATCTCGGGTCGAATCTCGAGCCGTCATTGCTCATGGCTTCCACGCTAGCAGGAGGGGTAGTATCTGAAATTCGTCCCCGAGGCCTCATCAAACACCGTTCAGGATGGAACAACCACCGTGCCGATCACTTCGCACACAGCGGTGTACAACGCCGATGGCGGTCTCGTGGGCGAAGCGCGCTATGTGCTCGGTCACATCTTCGGACGAACCGAGTGCGCTCTGTGCGACATCACCCATTCTCCGGTGCGACGAAAGCCGGAATGGGATCGCATGGTCGCGCGAATGGCGGTGCCGATTCATGTGCTCCACCGAAACCAGGTTGCTCCGGAATTGGCGCTGCTGCTCGGTGGCATGGCGCTGCCAATCGTGGTCGCGCATCACGACGATGGCTCGGTGAGTCAGGTCTTGACGGCAGATGAGCTCGCGGCACTCGGCGGTTCGGTCGACGCTTTCGAGCTAGCGCTCAGCAAGGCTTCGTACGTTGTCATCCGCGGGAAAGACTCGTGAGTGTTATCCAGTCTTCGCAGATGAATTCTTCGTCACGTCTCGCTGCGGGCGGAATTTACGCACCGAGTTTTGGCTTCAAGCAATCAGGCGTTCGCTGCCAACACAGTGAGCCTGTTCGGCAATCTTCATTGCCGACAAGAATGTCCGCACGCTGTCATCAGGGCAGCGGGCGGTGGTGGAACACTTCACCGGGAAAATAAGGGAGCATCATGTTCACAGTAAGGAAAAGGGGACGGATCGCCGCACTGGCTGCCGTCGTCGGGGCAGCAGTAGCCCTGTCAGGGTGCGCGACGGCCGATCCATTGGCACCGGAGACACCGGCGGCCCAGAGCGAGACGATTGTCATCGGTTCGCAGGCCTATTACTCGAACGAAATCATCGCAGAAATCTATGCCCAGGCTCTCGAGGGCGCTGGCTTCATCGTTGAGCGCAAGTTCAACATCGGCCAGCGGGATGCCTACATTCCAGAACTCGAGTCAGGTGCGATCGACCTGTTTCCGGAATACACCGGAAATCTGCTCCAGTTCTTCGATCCGGAAACCACCGCGACGGAGTCTGAAGCGGTCTTCGCCGCCCTCAACGACGCTCTTCCGGCGAACCTGACCGTGCTCGACCAGTCGTCAGCGACCGACCAGGACTCGTATAACGTGACCGCGGCTTTCGCTGAAGCGAACGGGCTCGCGAGCCTCGCCGACCTTGCAGGTGTCGAGGGCCTCATCCTCGGTGGGGCTCCTGAACTCGAAGAGCGTCCGTATGGTCCCGCCGGACTGCTTGAGGTTTACGGCGTGACGGTCGCGTTCTCGGCGACCGGTGACACCACAGTGGACGCTCTTGTCGCCGGCACTGTCAACATCGCGAACGTGTTCAGTGCAGACCCGCGCATCCAGACCGAGGGGCTTGTTACGCTCGCCGACCCGAGCGGACTGTTCCTCGCATCCAATGTCGTACCGCTTGTGAGTGTTGACATTGCCGACCAGATCGCCGACGTCGTCAACGCCGTCAGCGCTGCGCTCACCCCTGAGGGCCTCGTTGCTCTCAATGTGCAGTCGACGGTCGATGAACTCTCGCCGCAGGAGATCGCGACCGCTTGGCTCACAGAGAACGGTTTCCTCTAAACCGTCTCGCGACACCGAGCAACTGGGCTCGATCGGATTCGTTCCGATCGGGCCCAGCTGTCCTTGTGGCTGCGGGTGCGCAGCCTGTGCGCGGCCGATCCATGTACTGAGCCCCTCCCGCGCTGCGAAGCTCTCGTCGTTGAGTTGCACTAGCTTGATGCGATTGCGCTCGTGGCGGGGATTGGTTGGACCCGAACTCACCGGGCCTACCGAAATCGGTGACTCAGTCGATCACCGATTCTGCGACCTCCACGACGACTTCATTGTGGCGCAAGAACCACGGAGTGAGTGGCGGGTCAAACCGCGCAAACCAGGGTTCCCCGACGACTGTCAAGCCGGAACGCTTGACCGCGGAAAGCAACTCGGAGCGGTGTTTCTCGTACGCCGACTTGCTCCAGCGACCGGAGAATCGCACCGCAGCAGCCAGTCTTGCCGGCACAGTTCGGAGCGACACTTGACTGCGCGATGGCAGCGGTGCGGATGCCTCATCGAGTGATGACGGGAGCACAAACGCAACCGTGAAGCTCCCGCCGGACGCAGTTTGAATGACGGGCGCGGTCATCGCGACTCGTTGTGAGACGGCCTGCACCACCGGCGAGGTCATGTCGATTGACCGCCGAGTGGTGTTCTCACCGCTGATATAGCCGAAGAGGTAGCGGAACGCGCGGTTGCCGGCATCCGCGAAGTCCGCCGAGACCTCGGTTTCGGCAACGACGTGCTCCGGGTACTGTCGCAACTCAAACCCGACTTCGACGCGAACCACATCGTAAGGCTGCTGCTCGGTCATGCGCCGATACTACGCTCCGGGTCTCCCGTTACTCCGAGTGCGGCCGGTCGGAAAATGTCGACAGGAGCTCGCTGATGCGGTGGTCGCCGTCGAGCGGATGCCTCAGTGGCATGGCGGTGTTCAACAGATAGCTGTTGCGACGGCCTTCACGCAGGCGAGCCAGGTATCCGGCCTCTTCGAGTTCGGTGACGATTCGCTGTGCAGCACGTTCAGTGATCCCGACCAATTCGGCGATATCGCGCAATCGAGCGTTGGGATTCTTTGACACGCATAGCAAAACATGGGCGTGATTGGTGAGGAACGTCCAGTGCGCCATCCCTGCAGTGTACCGTCATACGCGCTTCATTGCAGCAAATGGTTATCCCGATTCAATTTACATGCTACATTTTTCCTGCTTTAAGAAACGGGTATCGGAGGAGCCGGGAATGATCGAGTTAGTACTCGTGGTGGCCGCACTGGTGGCGACTCCATTGGCGGCGATCACGGCCGTGCTGGTCGGACGCAGCTCCGCTGACCTCGCTGCGAGATGTTCCGCGATGCTCGGGCTCGCGGGCTGGACGGGGGCCATCCTGCTTGCGCTCCTCCGCCTCGTCGCGCCAGGGGATGACACGGTTCGAGTCGGCGGGCTCGCGGTGACCATCGATTGGCTGGCCATGATGATGTTGATGCTCGTGCTCGGTCTCGGCACGGTAATTCAGTTCTTTGCGGTGCGGTACCTGCGAGGCGATGTCCGGCAGGTGTGGTTCGTCGTCGCCGCAAATCTCGTGACGGCCTCAACGGCTCTGATGGTCTGCGCAAGCACCGTTCTCGGATTTGGGCTCGCATGGCTCGCCGCCGGCGCAAGCTTGGTCGCGCTTCTCGCGACCTATCCACACTTGGCACAGGCCCGCGAGGGGGTGCGGAGAACGGCCACCCGATTCGTTATTGGCGACGCGCCGTTGGTTGCGGCAGTGGTCATTCTGATGGTCAGCAATGGCGGCAACGTTGCACTTGCTGATATCGGTGAAGTCTCGCAAGGACTGACGCCCGCGTTGGCCACCGTGGTTGCGCTGCTCGTCGTGATCCCTGCCCTGGCTCGATCCAGTCAAGTGCCCTTCCACGGTTGGCTTCCCGCAACTCTGGCTGCACCGACCCCGATCTCCGCACTCATGCATGCCGGGGTCGTGAACGCCGGCGCAATTCTGATTCTCAGGTTCTCACCTTCGCTTGGCGAGTCGGCCGCGGCGATGACGATTGTGTTCATTGCTGGCGCAGTCACGCTGGTCTATGCGTCCGCTGTCAGGTTAGTGAAACCGGACGTGAAGGGCCGCCTGGTGTTCTCGACAATGGCGCAGATGGGCTTCATGATTCTCGCCTGCGGTATGGGTGCCTTTGCTGCCGCAGTCTTCCATTTGATTGCCCACGGGTTATTCAAGTCTGCGCTATTCCTCGGTGCCGGGTCCGGAGTAGCACGCGAAGCGAGGCAACGCGCGTGGCCTGTCCCCGAGGCGACCGCTTGGCCGCGCGCAACCGCTGCAATCGCTGTCGCAACGATCGTTCCCATCGCGGCGATCGTGGCGGCGCGCATCCTGCTCGATGTCGAGTTGTCTGCCGCGAGTCAAGGTCTCCAACTCTTCGTTGTGTTCACGGCGGCGGTGGCGCTCGGCACGACAGTCTGGCGGCACTTCTCGGCCTCCACAGCGATCCTCGGCGGTCTTGCGATCACCGGCCTTACCTTCGGATACTCCGCGCTAATCAGTGTCTTCGAGACGGCGCTGGGCTTTGGAGAGATCCCGGCGGCCGTCAACGCATGGTGGCTCATCGCGCCGGGTATCGCGTTGCTCACGCTCCAGCTGCTGCTGCGCCCTGGACCCGGCAATGCCCTCACGTACCGCCTGTATGCCATGGCCCTCGCGGCCGGCACTCCAACGGTGACCGCGCCGCGACAATCAGTTGCACTCGAGAACGGACGTTCGTCATGAGCCTTGAGGTCCGAGCCGCGGTAGTCCGAGCTACCCGCGCGGTGATTCCGGTCTGGCCGCTGTCGTCGTTCATCGCGGTGAATCCGCTTGGCGGTCACGAGTCTGAAGACTTCTCGATGGCCGCTGTGATGAGACCGTTGAGCGCGTTTCGTGCCGACTACTCAGCCGGGCGCATCACCGATGTTGACCTTGCAGCGGTTCTGATGAATCGTGTGCCAGAGCTGGACGACGCGGGATACGTTACTCTCGGCCGCCAACAATGGACTGCGCTTGAGCTGTTAGTCGCCGAACTGGTGAGCGGCGATCAAACGGAATCAGCGGCACGCCTCGCCGCGGCCCCCGACCCGGTGGACGAACTCGTCGCGAAGTGGGTTGGCGCCTACCTCGACCCGCACCCCATGTGGCCGATGCCCGATCGAGAGCTCGGGCTGTGGGCGGCGTGGGGGGCAATGGCGCGGCACGATCCGCAGCTTCCCGCGAAAGCACGGCGGAAGCTCGCGAATCTTCCGGCGAGCGCCGACGAAGGAATCGCCGACGCACTCACCAAGCTCGGACTCGACGACCGCGCGCCAGAACAGATCCTGAAAAATGAGGCGCGCCGGCTACCCGGGTGGGTGGGGTACATCAAGTGGCGCTCGGCTCACGTAGGCGACATCGACCTGACCTCGTACTTCGCGGTGTGCTTGACGCTGCGCTGGGCGCTGGGCTTGCCGTTGCCAGAGTCCACGACTGAGCTCGCGACCAATCCACAGAACGATCTAGCGACGGATGCGACGGATGCGACGAGGGCGGCAACGCTGGCAGCGTCACTGTCACCAGAGCCCGCGGCATCCGCCACTCTGGCAAGTATTGCGAGAATTCTTGCGCTGCATCGACCGCAGGGCCATGCGACCACGTGGCAAACCGCGTACGAAGAGCACTATCGGCGGCGTCTTATCAGCTCGATACCGGTGACCACCGAACGAGTTTCCAACCCCAAGGTGCAGGTCGTCCTGTGCATCGACCCGCGTTCGGAAGGAATGCGCCGCCACCTCGAGGTTGACCCAGACATCGAAACCCTCGGATTCGCCGGTTTCTTTGGTGTACCGATCCGCTTCGCCAACTACCTGGCTCGCGATGGTGTTGATGCGCTCCCTGCCTTGCTGAGCCCTCGCCACGCGGTAACCGAAACCACGACCGATACCGTTCGCGCGAAGTTGCGCACAAACGCGCTTCGAGTGCGCGATGCCTTTACTGCCGGGGTTCACGCCAGCGAGACGGCACCGCCTGCCCCGTTTGCACTTGCCGAGACGGTCGGCTGGTTCTCGGGTATCGCGACCCTCGTGCGCACGCTCTCGCCAAGTCTGGCGGGTGCCATCGATGCGGCGCAGCACCGCACGACGCCACCCATCCAGACCGAAGTCACGGTCGCCATGGCCTTCTCTCTCGAGGAGCGGGCAGCGATGGCTGAGACGGGCATCCGCATGATGGGGCTGGATCGCTGCGCTCCGCTGGTGATTCTCAGTGGTCACGGCTCAACGAGTGCCAATAACCTCTACCAGTCCGCGCTCGACTGCGGAGCCTGCGGCGGAAACCCGGGGGCTGCCAATGCTAGAGCTGCGGCTGCGATCTTCAACGACTCAGACGTGCGCGATCTCCTCGCCGAGCGCGGACTTGCGATCCCCGAGACGACGTACTTCGTAGCCGCAGAGCACAACACGGTCTCCGACCACATCCAGATTCTTGATCCGCACCTCATTCCTGAAAGCCACGCGGCCTCGGTACACGAGTTCAGGGCGGCTCAGAACACGGCGGCGGATCTGCTCGTAGTCGAGCGAGCTGGCCTACTTCCTGGCGCGAGCGAACAGCCGCTTCGGCGCCTGCGGGCACGGGCGGATGACTGGGCCGAGGTGTATCCCGAGCTCGGGCTCGTGCGCAACGCTGCCCTCATCATCGGCCCGCGGGAGCTGACCAGAGGAGTTGACCTAGAGCGACGTGTCTTCATGCATTCCTATCGCCCAGAGTGTGACCCGGATGGCACGGCGCTTGAAACGATCATGACTGCCCCGTTGGTCGTGGCCCAATGGATCAACCACCAGTACTATTTCTCCACTGTGGACAAGAACCTGTGGGGTGCTGGCACCAAGACGATCCACAATGCCATCGGAACGATCGGCGTGCTCGCTGGCCAGACTGGTGACTTGAAGATCGGTCTGCCCCTGCAGTCTGTCGCCGTTGGCGATCGCGACCTGCACGAAGCAATGCGTCTGACCGTGCTCATTGAGGCACCGCTCGACCGAGTCGGGGCGATCATCTCCCGCAATCAGGTGCTTCGTCAGTTGTTCGACAATCATTGGGTCACGCTCACCGCCCGGAACGACCCGAACAGCGACTGGCAGCGGTACAGCCCGTCGGGGTGGATCCTTGACTCGCACATCATCGAAACGCACATCATCGAAACGCACGTCGTCGAACCGCACGTCGTCGAACCGCAGGTCGTCGAACCGCAGGTCGTCGAAACATACGAAGTCACAACCGAAGAAGGAGACAAGTAATGGATGGCCTCACCAAGATGACGCGAATCGAGATCGTGATCTCGGGCCGTGACGCACCCCCGATCCGGGAACTCATCACGTCGGCGGGAGCAACTGGCTACACGTCTGTATCCGGTGTCTCAGGTCTCGGGCACCACGGGCCGCACTCGGGCGCGCTGCTGTTCAATGAGTACGACACCCTCACCATGCTCATCACCGTGTTGCCGCCCGAGAAGGCATCCGCCTTAATCGGTGCGGTGCGCACGCTCCTTGAGGACGGTCCAGGGGTAATGTTTGTTGCCGACACCTACGTCAGCAGGCCCGAATACTTCGGATGATCACACACCCGTACTCAGGAGCCCGCGTCGCGTTCGCCACCATGCATGGTAAAGAACAGCTCGCTCGAGAGTCGTTTCGCGACATCCTCGGTGCAGAAGTCTTCGCGGTTCCAGATCTCGACACCGATCAATTCGGTGCGTTCTCGGGCGAGATTGCGCGAATCCTCAGCCCGCGCGCGGCAGCGATCGCGAAAGCCCGACTTGGGATGCAGCTCGCTGGCACGCCGTACGGTCTTGCATCAGAAGGTAGCTTCAACGCTGGGCTTGGATTCGTCGTCGAACACCATGAAGTGCTGATCTTCATCGATGAAACCTTGGGCCTCGAAGTCGTTGAAGGAAACGTTGCCGCCTCTGGGTTGCCTCCCGGTCGCACGATCGCATCGACGGATGACGGACTCAGGTACGCGAAGTCGGTCGGTTTTCCAGAACAAGGCGTGCTGCTTCGCTCCGGCAAATCCGGAGAGCACGTTCGCAAGGACGTCAGGCGTATGGATGCGCTCGCCGAGGTTCTCGACGAATTGCTGAGCACCGAAGGCGGCCCGGTGACAATCGCGCCGGACTATCGCTCGCATCGCTGCCCCTCTCGTGCCCAGGTCATTGCCGAGCTCGCAACCACGATGGCGCGACGCCTTGCGACCCCCTGCCCGGTGTGTCAGACCCCCGGGTTCGGACGCGTCGACGTCGAGCGCGGCCTGGGCTGCGCGGACTGTGGGCAACCCACCGGCGTCATCGCCGCCGACATCGATGGATGCGGTGCATGCTCCCACACCGTTCGCATCCCACGAATGGAGCAGCGCGCATCGCCACAGTGGTGCGACTTTTGCAACCCGTGATGTACCGCCCTAGCGCGATGATCGGGGGGACAAAGCACGCAGCGCCTTCCCCAGTTGGCTACCCCGACTCGCGCGCGGTCGATCTGCGCGGCAGCATTGCCGCTCAGGCTGACCAGTACGTCAATGCGAGTGGCAAAGGTGGCGAACTGGTGGGGGATGGTCGTGGCGCTGTCGTCCAGCCACTCCCGAATTCCGCGGCCCCGCGCTCCGGACTCCACATACCCTGACTTGACAAGATTGACATTGACTTCTCGACCACTACGGCTCTCACCGTGACTGCCTTTGGTGCCTTCGCACTCCTCGTTCGGCACTCACAGCGGCCGAACCCTCTCTCCCGAACCCCCGCCCGCCGGACGCTCCTTCGCACCACGAAGCAGCTTGGCGCATCCGGTTGTCAGGGATGCTCGATCAGTTGCAGTCCCAGCCGCGCCTTGCTTCCCCCGACGGGTCGCCTACCCCGGTGGAGCGGTTGATGAGAGGATGCCCGCGACGACCTGCCACGCGAACGCCGCCTTCGTTGCGAGGCTGAGCACAATGTAGGCGCGCTCCTCGTTGTCGTACGTACGCCCGGCAGGAATGCCGCGGAACCCGAGCCACTGATTGATCCCGAACGCGAAGAACAGTAGCAGCAGGGTAACCGTGAGCACTCGGATCCAGCCGGGCTGGTCGTAACCGCTCGTCGCCCCGGGTGCCAGTACTTGGAGGGCAATAACCCCCCACGGCACGATCCCGACGATGCTCGCGAAGACGAAGGGTTGCAGGGTGCGGGCGGGGGTGCCGAGTCGCTCCTGCATCCAAAGAAAAAGGACCAGCGCAGACTGGGCCGTGTAGACGAGCACGAGCGTGCCGAGATCCGTGATGCCGTTCAGCTGGGCGATCAGGAACAGCATTATCGACGAGCTGAGCGAGAGCTCGACCCAGCGAATTGGGTTGCGTCGGGCCTTGATCGCGCGCCCGTACCGTGCGCCGAGCACCGGCGAGGCGACGAGCAGGTGGTACACCGCCGGCAGCAGGAGCACGACGGCGGCGCCAATGCCGACATCGACAGAGGCCAGCACAATGCGTTCGGGCGGCAGTCCCGCGACCGGCGCGCCGGTCGGATAGTCAACGGTGACCGGCAGCCGCAGGTGCATCGCTTGCGCCACGATCAGGGCAACGACGGCAGCCTGAGCCAAGTGCAGGATGCCCGCAGTCAGGTTCAGGGCACGAAGATTCACCATGCCGCAAATCTATCGAGAGCAGACCTCGAAGACATAGCCGCGAGCGGTGTCGGGCAGCAATTCCCGGTCGCGCAGCACCATCGAGTGGAGCCCGTCGCTGCGCTCACACGCTCTCGCGAAGCTGTCCAGGAGGTTGTCGCTGTACTCAATGTCGATGACATTGGTGCCGTAGGCATCCGTGTACAACGCGCACTCCTTGAACCGATCGCACTCCTCGGCGACAGCGAAATCAAACCCGACCTCGTCACGGAGACGTATCGCAAGTTCGGCCGTGTTTTTCTGTCCGATAGCAAGGCCCAGTCGGTGCGCTGCGTGGGCGTAGAGGGCGGCGAGGGCGATGTTGTGCTCTGCGGTGAGGGCGCCACCGGAGCGGCTGAACGAGTCCAGGTTGTCGATCTCGACAGCATCGAACCCGGCGTCCGCGCACCGCTCGAAAGTCGGGGCAGTGATGGCGGCGATGGCGGCGCGCTTGGCGTTCGTGCTGGTGTCAAAGATGATCTCGTCCGGCCAGTTGGCGTCGACCACCGGATCCGTCGCGCCGCCGAGCACGAGCTCCGGCTGCTCGGCGAGCCAGCCTGTTGTCTCCCCCGGCTGGGACTGGAATCCGTTGACGTAACAGATCGAGTAGACACCGGCGGCGGGCCCTGCGGTGCTGTCTCGGACCACAATGGCGGTGCCGGCCGGCACAGGGTATGGCTCAGCGAGCTGGTAGTCCGCCTGCGAGCCCCCAGGGAATGCCGCAACGGCGCCCGGCACAACCGAGCACCCGCCGAGCGACGTGGCAACCAGCAGCGCGACGCTAGCGCAGACGAGCGTCAGTCTCGAGGACATGCTCGGTATCATTCCAGATTCTCGTGTGACCAGGTTCGAGTGAGGGGTTACAGTTGGCCACACCCCTCATGGCGCCAAGAAGGAACGTCCCGATGAAATCGATCCCTGTCGGCCCTTCGGGACTGACCGCCCCCAACGTGGTCCTCGGCATCATGCGGATTGCCGACAAGACCGATGACGAGATCCGCACCCTTGTGGCCGCCGCGCGCGACGCGGGCATCGACTTCTTCGACCACGCCGATGTCTATGGCACACGGATGCACGAATGCGAAGAGCGCTTCGCCAATGCGATGCATCTCTCGCCGTCTCAGCGTGCCGAGATCACGATCCAGACCAAGGCGGGCATCGTTCGCGAGGGTCCATACTTTGACTTCTCCTACGAGCGCATCGTGTCGAGCGTAGAAGGCTCGCTGCGCGCGTTGCAGACCGACTACATTGACATCCTCCTGCTTCACCGGCCGGATGCCTTGGTCGAGCCCGACGAAGTCGCGCGAGCGTTCGATGAGCTCGAGGCCGCCGGCAAGGTGCGTGCGTTCGGTGTGTCCAACCACACCCCGCGCCAGATCGATCTGCTCAAGACTGCCGTGACCCAGTCCATCGTTGCCAATCAACTGCAACTGTCGCTCACCCACGCGCCGATCGTGGCCCAGGGTGTGGCGACCAACATGCACGGGCTCGATCAATCCGTGACTCTGGATGGCGGCGGCATCCTCGACTACTGCCGCATCAACCGCATCACAGTGCAGGCCTGGTCACCGTTTCAGGCCGGATTCTTCACCGGCGTGTTCCTCGACAACCCCGAGTACGCCGAACTCAACGCGGTAATCGACCGACTCGCAGCCAACTACGACCTACCTCCCATCGCAATCGCCACCGCGTGGATCACCCGCCACCCCGCGCAGATGCAGGTCGTTCTCGGCACAACCACGCCGCAGCGGGTCACGGATGCCGCGAAAGGATCGGACATCCCTCTCGCGCGCGCCGAATGGTACGAACTGTTCCGGGCCGCCGGCTACCGCGTTCCATGATGTACGGTGCGGGCACTTGACCCCAACCTCGGCCGAACGCCTTCAGGCCGAATTAATTGCAGTCGGCGTCGAACGCTTCACATCGCGCGACTACAGGGTTGGTCGCGTGCTCCATGTCGTACTCCTCCGCTACCGGCCGGAAACTTCGGATGTGCAGCGGGACGAGGTGCTGACGCGGTTCCTTGCGCTCGCCGAAACCGAACGGGACCGCGAGCCGTACATTGAATCGATCGTTGGTGGTCCTCCATCCGGCGGCGAGGCCGCCGAGGCGGGATTTGAGCAGGGCTTCGTCGCGACATTCGCCTCTGCCGGCGATCGCAACTACTACGTCGGTGAACCCGTCATCGCTGATTCACGCTTCTTCGATCCGGTTCATGCCGACTTCAAGCGATTCGTAGGCCCGCTGCTTGCGCCCGATGGGGCTCTTGTGTTCGACGTCGCCACCTGACCGCGCGACCGGCTTGCTCCCACGCGATTGTGGCCATGGTGTTCAGCGCCGCGGTCGACAGGTGGTTTCCGTTGGGCGCAAGGTCGGCGGGCGTGATCACCATGTTGCGGGTCTCGTCACGGTAGTTAGTGAGAGACGCTTCGGTGTCACATCCAAGCTGGGAGACGGAATGTCTGCCCTGCCGACACTCACCACCGAGCAGGTGATCCGGATGTCCGCCGGTGCCGAATACATGGGAGCAGGCATGGCAGCGAATCTCGGTACACAAGCAGTAGACGAAGGCCGGAATAGTCGCGAACCTGAGAGGGCATGGGAGTCATCGCCACAAACGCTAAATATGGCTCTGACCGCGCGTTTCTTGCGGGCACAGCGGACACTGCGGACACTGCGGACACAGCGGACACAGCGGACACTGCGGACACATCACGACAGCGGAGACGGTGGGATTTGAACCCACGGAGGGGTTACCCCCTCTCCACCTTAGCAGGGCCGCTAGTTCCTAATCAGGGCCGACTTCTTGCGCTTCGCGGCTCCGTGAAACACTCCTCACACTGCATAATCTGGTTCTCGGGTACACAGGGGGGACACACGAATCAGATACCCAGCGTGTCGCGCCCGCGAGGTGGGCGAAGGATTCCGAACTGGTCGGGATCCGGTGATGGTGGCCCCAGGCGTGGGGGGCGGTTCCTGGTATCGGCGCCGCCGACCCGGTTGCTGCGTTCGGTGAGCGCAACCAGAGCGAGGTGCCGATCCGCCGTCCAGCAGATCAGCCGACCTTTCTGGTCCTTGGTGCGCCCGAGGATCCCAGCGTCGGCGAGCTCGGTGAGGGCACGGTGCGCAGCGGCAGTCGACCCTCCGAAGCGGGTGACGACGGACTCGGTGGTCAGGACGGGGTTGCTGGCCACAGTGTCGAGGATGCGAAGCACCACGGCATCGCGTCGCGGGACGGCCGGCAACCGTCCCTGCTCGTGTCGGAACGCAATCAGCTCTTCGCGGATTGTCTCGTCAAGAGCTGCGATGTCCGCGGATAGCCGGACGGCGTTGCTCGCCGCAAGCTCTGCCGCGTGGGAAAAGCTGATCACCCAGTCATCCAGCCCTGGAGGATCGGCTCGGTAGGCGGTGAGCCCAGCGATGTAGGCGTGGGTGTTGCCGGCGAAGACGGTGCTAATCGGGATGAGCGTGTTCCGTAGTGCATCAGCGCGCCGCAGCACGGTGTGAATAAGCGCGCGACCCGTGCGGCCGTTGCCGTCGATGAACGGATGGATCGTCTCGAACTGGGCGTGCGCAACCGCTGCCCGAACCACAGGGTTCCCCTCGGTCGCGGTAACGAACCGGGCGAGGTCATCAACCAAACGGTGCACCTCACCCTCTGGGGGCGGGACGAACTCGGCGCGTATCGGACTCCATCCTGGCCCACCCACCCAGTTTTGCTCCCGCCGCAGCCCACGCTCGAGCGATGGCTCGATGACGTGCTGCAGATCCTCGATGTCCTCCGTGGCGATTACTCGGCCGCGGTCGGCTAGGCCCGCGATGGCATCTTCTGTCGCGCGCACGTTGGCCACCACATCAAGTGCGGCACGATTGCCTTGGTGCAACAGCTCTGCGACCGCCAGTCGCTTCGGCGTCACCCGGTTGCCCTCAATCCACGATGACGAGATGCTCTCCGACCGGATGAGCAGATGGTTCAGGTAACGTCCACGCGAGCCGATTCGTTCGTCGGCACGCGCCAGTACCGCAAGAGCATCCTCGGCTGCGGAGGCAGCCTGCGAACCAAGCTGCGGCAACCTCTCTCCCAGCTCGTCCGGTATATATGCGCGGTATCGCCCCGGCTCACGATCCCGCCGACTCAAACCACCCGCATCCTGCGGATTCCACAGAAGTTCCACGTAACGCGCCACACGGACCTCCAAACCAATTGAGTCGACTACGAAATCTACTTTAGATGATCTAACCGAGATATGACTGGACCGAGTTCTCGGTAATTGATTGCAACTATGGGCGAATTTCGCCGCAAAGTCATTTACGGCAAGAAGAACCTCGCCCGTGTCCGGATTACCCGAACG
>CAZCOC010000010.1:0-16755 GCA_964500075.1 uncultured Salinibacterium sp. | reverse complement strand
CGGCAAGGTCGGCGAGAGCCGCGGCGACCACGGATACACCCGCCACCTGATCTGCCTGTTCGAGATCCCAAGCGGCGAGTTGCGTGAGGTGTCGGCGGTAGCGCACGCGCAGTGCCAGCCAGGCCGCCTCACCGCTGAGCGCCTTCACCGCCGTGAGTAGGTCGCCTCCATAGTTCGACGGGGGCTCTGTGAGCGCGGTGCCGAGGGCTGACAGCTGGTCGGGGTTCCGCGCGAGGAAGTCACCGAGCCCCGCCGAAGCCCCGAGCACACGGATAAGGCGTGCCGCGGCATCCTCGTTCGCAATAAGCTTCGTGAGCTGTTTCGGCGCACTCTCGCGCAGTGCCCCAAGCGACCGAAGCGCCTGATCGGGGTCGGCGGCACTGGCGAAGTGGGGCACGAGAGCGGGGGCGCCCAGCGCGTCGAGTCGATGGTTGGTCTCGCCCAACTCGGAGAATCCGAGGCGGGCCAGTTCCGTCAGCGTCGTCGGTGTACGGAGAGTAGGTTCGCGGGAATCAGGTGGGCGGGACATCGGGAAGCGCTACAACCTCTCGAGATTGCTCTCCAGCTCGTAGGGCGTCACCTGCGCTCGGTATTCACTCCACTCGCGGCGCTTGTTCAGCAGCACGTAGTTGAAGACCTGTTCTCCGAGGGTTTCGGCGACGAGCTCTGAGTCCTCCATGAGCGAGACGGCGTGGTCGAGGCTCGCTGGCAACTGGTTGTACCCGAGGGCGCGGCGCTCTGCGTCAGACAGCTCCCAAACGTTATTCTCTGCCTCCGGCGGCAACTCGTACCCCTCCTCAACGCCCTTGAGGCCCGCTGCAAGCAGTAACGAGAACGTGAGATACGGGTTGGCGGCAGAGTCGATTGCGCGGTACTCGACCCGTGCACTTTGGCCCTTGTTCGGCTTGTACAACGGAACTCGCACGAGAGCGGATCGATTGTTGTGGCCCCAGGTGACAAAGCTTGGGGCCTCGTCGCCACCCCACAGTCGCTTGTACGAGTTGACGAACTGGTTTGTTACCGCCGTGATTTCGGGTGCGTGGCGCAACAAGCCTGCAACGAACTGTCGGCCGATCTTCGACAGCTGGTAGTGCCCGGCCGGATCGTAGAACGCATTGACGTCCCCCTCGAAGAGCGAGAGATGCGTGTGCATCCCCGACCCTGGATGCGCTGACATCGGTTTCGGCATGAACGTCGCATAGACGCCCTGTTCGATCGCAACCTCCTTGATCACCGTGCGGAAGGTCATGATGTTGTCAGCGGTCGTCAGGGCATCGGCGTAGCGCAGGTCGATCTCGTTTTGCCCGGGACCAGCCTCGTGGTGGCTGAACTCGACCGAGATGCCGAGGTCTTCGAGCATCCGCACAGAGCGGCGGCGGAAGTCGTGTGCGGTGCCACCCGGCACATTGTCGAAGAAGCCTGCTGCGTCAACCGGCTCTGGCTGGCCGTTGACGAGCTTGGGCGATTTGAGCAGGTAGAACTCGATTTCCGGATGCGTGTAGAACGAGAAGCCGCGATCGGCCGCTTTCGCGAGTGACCGCTTGAGCACGTTGCGCGGGTCGGACACCGCCGGCTGGCCATCTGGGGTCGTGATGTCGCAGAACATGCGAGCGGTCGGATCGATCTCGCCGCGCCACGGCAGGATCTGGAACGTCGAGGGATCCGGGTGGGCAAGCATGTCAGCTTCGTACGCACGCGTGAAGCCCTCGATCGCGGAGCCGTCGAAGCCGAGCCCTTCAGCGAAGGCACCCTCGACCTCAGCCGGAGTGATAGCGACGCTCTTGAGGGTTCCGACGACATCGGTGAACCACAGGCGCACGAACTTGACGCCCCGCTCTTCGATAGTGCGAAGAACGAAGTCACGTTGCTTGTCCATGGGCTCCTCGGTCGTTGCGATCGTGCTGGTGATATGGCTGAACTGGCCGTGGGTCTTGGCCTCTCACGAGGCCTTTCCCGGGCCTCCTGCGACGCCTCAGGCACCCCCATTAGGCTACTGGCTATGCCCTCGCTTCGCTTGGCTCTCGGCCAGTCCAACCCGACTGTCGGCGATATTGCAGGCAACAGTGAGCAGATTCTGGAGTTATCGCGACGCGCGGTAAGCCGTGGAGCCGACATCCTCGCGGTCGGCGAAATGGCCATCACTGGATACCCAATCGAAGACCTCGCATCCCGCGCGAGCTTTCTCAAGGAAGCCAGCGCCGCAGTGCCTGCCTTGGCAACCCGACTGAACGACGAAGGGCTAGGCGAACTCGTCGTCGTCGTCGGGCACCCTGAAGGACCGTTCGAGCCTCGGTCGATCGGCGCCAGCAACGCGCCGACCGCTATTGCGCAGAACTGCGCGAGCGTGCTGCACCGCGGTCGTGTTGTCGCGCGCTATGCGAAGCATCATTTGCCGAACTATTCGGTGTTCGACGAGTATCGCATCTTCATTCCGGGTGACCAGCTGTTGATCATGCGGTTCGAGACTCTTGGCGAACAGGCGATGGATGTCGCGCTCGTGATTTGTGAGGACCTGTGGCGTGACGACGGCCCGGTCGAGAAGGTTGCCGCAACCGACGCTGGAGTACTGCTCGTCATCAACGCCTCGCCATATGAGCGCGACAAAGACGAGGTGCGCCTGCCGCTCGTGACGCGGCGCGCCGTCGAGACCGATTCGATCGTGGCATACGTCAACATCGTCGGCGGACAGGACGATTTGGTGTTTGACGGCGACAGTGTCGTCGTCGATACCAGCGGCCGCGTACTCGCGCGCGCCCCACAGTTTCTGGAGCACCTCCTGGTCGTCGATCTTGAGGTCGAAGCCTCGACTGGGACCGAGTTGCCCGCGAACACAAGTCGGGTGACGATCGAGCTCGGCGCACGAGCAGAAAAAGCCGGGCCGGGCACGCTCCACGGGGCCGGTTCTGCTCCGCCGGCCATCGCAGAACTGCCGGACGACCGCGAGCAACTCTGGAACGCACTTGTGCTCGGTACAAGAGACTATGCCGCCAAGAACAGCTTCCGCTCGGTCGTGCTGGGGCTCTCGGGCGGGATCGATTCCGCGGTGTGTGCTGCAATCGCCGCCGATGCCATCGGCGCAGAGAACGTCTATGGCGTGAGCATGCCGAGCAAGTACAGCTCTGGTCATTCGCGAAGCGACGCCGAGGATCTCGCGATACGAATCGGACTGAACTTCACGACCGAGCCGATCGGAGAGCTCGTGCATCCGGTCGAAAACCAACTCGCACTGACCGGCGTTGCAGCCGAGAACGTGCAAGCGCGCATCCGCGGCGTCATTCTGATGGCACTGTCGAACATGCACGGCCACCTCGTGCTGACGACCGGCAACAAGACCGAACTCGCCGTCGGCTATTCGACGATCTACGGTGACTCGGTCGGCGGCTTCGCGCCCATCAAGGACGTGCCGAAGCTGCTCGTGTGGGAACTCGCCCGCTGGCGGAACGCCAAGGCCGTTGAGCTGGGGCGCACTCCGCCCATCCCGGAGAACTCGATCGACAAGCCGCCGAGCGCCGAATTGCGCCCAGACCAAACCGACCAGGACACGCTACCGCCCTACGAAGTGCTCGACGCGATTCTGGATGCCTATGTGACGCGTGCGCTCGGTCGAGAGGATGTCATCGCGCTCGGCTTCGATGCAGAGACTGTCGACTTCGTGACTCGACTCGTCGATCGGGCAGAGTGGAAACGTCGGCAAGGCGCGATCGGTCCGAAGATCAGCGGTATGGCGTTCGGTCGGGACCGTCGACTGCCAATCACGTACCGCCCCAACCTCTGACGTGGGGATCGACTGACGAGAGTGCCTAGACTCGGACGATGGCAGAGCATCCAGTCAAGCGCGTGCGCACCAGGCACTTTCAGAGTGCAAAAGACAACGGCATCCGCATCACCGGTCTGACAAGTTACGACCAGCTGACGGCTGGCATTTTTGACGAAGCCGGGATCGACTTTCTGCTCGTCGGGGACTCAGCGGGCAACAACGTCTACGGTTACGCGACAACGCTTCCTGTCACGATCGATGACCTCATCCCCCTCACCCGTGCCGTTGCCGGAGCAGTGAGCCGCGCCTTGGTCATCGCCGACATGCCGTTCGGCTCGTACGAAACTGGGCCAGACGAGGCTCTGCACACGGCCTTCCGGTTCATGAAGGAGACCGGGGCGCACGCGGTCAAGCTCGAAGGTGGCATGCGCAGTGCCGAGCAGATCAGGCGGATCGTTAGCGCTGGCATCCCCGTGATGGCGCATGTTGGCTTTACTCCGCAGAGCGAGCACGGCCTTGGCGGCCACGTCATTCAAGGACGCGGTGACCAGATCGAGCAACTGGTGGCTGACGCTCATGCCGTCGAGGATGCCGGCGCTTTCGCGGTCGTGCTCGAGATGGTCCCGGCTGACGCTGCCGCGCGCGTGACGAAGGAACTGCGCATTCCGACCATTGGGGTTGGCGCAGGCCCGCACGTAGACGGACAGCTCTTGGTCTGGACTGACTGGGCCGGCTTTACGAAGGGACGAATCCCCAAGTTCGTGAAGCAGTACGCGAACCTGCGATCGACTCTGACCGATGCCGTGACCGCCTATCGAGCAGACGTAGAGTCAGGCAGCTACCCCGGTCCAGAGCACTCCTACGAGGACTAGGCGTCTTCGGCCGAATCCTCTTCGGCCCATCGCCGAGCACGCTCTCTGACGATCTCCGGGGCTCGTGCCGCTTCCTCGCGAGAGGCGAACGGCCCAAGTCGATCAATAGCGAGCGACTGCGGACCCTCTTCAACCTCACCGGTCCGGTCGTTGTACCACCACTCGGTCATAGCCACCTCCGAAACGAATCCTAGAATCAAGACTATGCCTCGGAACGCGTTCGGCCACCTGATTCCCGGGAAAATTTCACCGGCGAGGACCGTGCCGGCAGCCATCGCACGCCCGGAGTACGTCGGGCGCCGCAGCCCCCGACCGTACACCGGCTCGAACGTCTACGACCCCGCCACCATCGAGCTGATTCGCACGTCTGGGCGCATTGCGGCGCAGGCTGTCGAGGCCGTTGGAGCGGCAATTCGCCCCGGCGTGACGACAGAAGAGCTGGATGCGATCGCCCACGACTTTCTCATCGCGCACGATTCGTACCCATCAACGCTCGGCTATCGCGGCTTTCCCAAGTCGTGCTGTACGAGCCTCAACGAGGTGGTTTGTCACGGCATCCCGGACGACACGGTGCTCGCCGACGGCGACATCGTCAACATCGACATCACCGCCTTCAGGAACGGGGTTCACGGCGACCTCAACAAGACCTTCATCGTCGGCACTGCAAGGCAGCAAGTCGTTGACCTCGTCACGCGAACGAGAGAAGCCCTTGATCGAGGCATCAAGGCGGTGGCGCCGGGTCGCGCGGTCAACGTCATCGGCCGAGCGATCGAGTCGTACGCACGACGGTTCGGCTACGGGGTCGTGCGCGATTTCACTGGCCACGGGGTCGGCGCAGCGTTCCACTCCGGCCTGATCATTCCGCACTACGACGCTGCCCCGGCATTTGACGACGTGATGGAGGTCGGCATGGTGTTCACGATCGAACCAATGCTCACGCTCGGCACTATCGAATCCCCCGGGTCCATCGCTTGGAGTCAATGGGATGACGACTGGACCATCACGACGAAAGATAAGTCATTGAGCGCCCAGTTCGAACACACCCTCGTCGTGACCGAGCGCGGCGCAGACATCCTGACCCTGCCGTAGGGCAGAATCACACCATGGCTCACGCGCTCGGCATTGATATCGGCGGCACCGGAATTAAGGCGGCTGTTGTCGACACTGCTACCGGCGAGCTTGCCACCGAACGACTGAAACTTCCGACGCCCATCGGCGGCGAACCGAGCGCGATCGTGAACACGGTGCTCACCCTCATCGATAAGCTCGGCGGCATCGGCGACGAGGTCCCGGTCGGCATCTGTTTCCCTGCCGTCGTCAAGAACGGCAGAACACTGTCGGCCGCCAACGTCTCGAAGAAGTGGATCGGGTTAGAGGCCGAAGCCCTCTTCGAGAAGGGCCTCGGGCGCGGCATCCATTTCGTCAATGACGCGGATGCCGCCGGCTACGCAGAAACGCGCTACGGCGCAGCAGTTGGCGTGAATGGGCTCGTGATTCTCACCACGCTCGGTACCGGCATCGGCAGCGCCCTGATCTACGACGGCATGCTCATTCCGAACTCGGAACTCGGGCACTTGGTCGTCGACGGGCGGGATGCCGAACGGCGAGCCTCCTTTGCCGCGAAAGAACGGTACCGGTTGAGTTGGTCCTCCTGGGCCAAGCGGCTCCAGCGCTACTACTCCCACCTCGAGCAGTTGTTTTCGCCGGATTTGTTCATTGTCGGTGGCGGGGTGTCGAAGAGTCACGAACTGTTCCTGCCGCTCCTGAAGCTCAACACCCCGATCATCCCAGCGGTTCATCGCAACAACGCCGGCATTCTTGGCGCGGCCGCGCTCGCGGTTTAGGTCGCACGGCGGCGCGCACTGGTGATGAAGAATCCGCGTGAGGGATCCGCCGCTTCAGCGAGTCCGCGTTGGCTGCCCGTTCATAGGGCATAATGCGCTATGAGTACAGTCGCACGCGCATTGACCGGTCACGAGAACGAGCCGCACGGGCCCGGGATTGCTGGCAAACTTAATTGGCTTCGCGCTGGGGTGCTCGGTGCGAACGACGGAATTGTCTCGGTTGCAGCGATTGTGGTCGGAGTTGCAGGGGCGACCGCCGCAAGCGCGCCAATTCTGACCGCGGGACTCGCCGGGCTTGTTGGCGGCGCTATCTCAATGGCGCTCGGTGAGTACGTGTCAGTCTCGACGCAGCGCGACACCCAAACGGCCCTCATCGCCAAGGAGAAGGGCGAGTTGGCGACCGAACCCGAGCTGGAACTCGCGGAGCTTGCTGCGATCTACCAGGCAAAAGGCATGAGCCAGACGACGGCGCAACAGGTAGCAGAAGAACTGACCGCACACGACGCCCTGGCCGCTCACCTCGAGGCTGAGCTCGGGATTCGCGAGGTGGATGTGGCGAGTCCGTGGCAGGCTGCCGGCGCATCCGCTCTCGCCTTCGTCGTCGGCGCCATTCTGCCAATGTTGGCGATCATGCTGCCGCCAGAGAACCTGCGCGTTCCAATTACTTTTGTGGCAGTGCTCGTCGCCCTCGCTGCAACCGGAGCCACGAGTGCAGCGATCGGTCGGAGTCCGTGGCTGCGGCCGACGCTGCGGGTGGTTATCGGCGGAGCGCTCGCCCTCGGCGCCACCTTCGCGATCGGAACAGCCCTGGGTACGACCGGCATCGTCTGACCTGCCACCTACTCTGAACTGAGCGAATGGGTCGGCTAATACGCCGGGTTCTGTTCACATCCTCGAAAGAATGCTGGACGGCCATCTATCTACGACGTACGTTGCCGCACGCCTCTAGCGGTCTACCCGGAAGCTGGGCGAGCAGCCCGTAACGCTTCCTGTCTGACCTTGCTCCGGACGAGGTTTACCTAGCCGACCGTGTCACCACTGCCGCTGGTGGTCTCTTACACCACCGTTTCACCCTTACCTGATGCTCTCGCACCCGGCGGTCTACTTTCTGTTGCACTGTTCTCGCGGGTTACCCCGAGTGGGTGTTACCCACCATCCTGCTCTGCGGAGCCCGGACGTTCCTCGACCGTGCGTTCCCCGAGGGAAACACACGAGCGCGGCCGTCTTGCCGACCCATTCGGGTAATGAGTCTAGCGCTGGTCAGTCGTTGCAGCGCTAAAGACCTGATTCCGCCGTGCGCACCAGGATGGCGTCACTTGACGGGCAGAGCAGCACATCGTCGGCCGAGGCGGCCCGAATCTTCTGCAGTTCGTCTTCAAGCAAGGCGACCCCGGATGCCTGTGAGACTCCCCCGCGCAAGAGCGAAGCGCCGGTGCCGTACCTGGAGCGCTGTTTTTCGTACAGCGCCAGCAAGTCGGCTGGCAGCCCCGCCGCGAGCGCATCCCGCGCAGTTGTCGCGTTCCCGCGCTCGGCCGCAAGTTCGGCCAAAGCCCGATCGCGACCGGAGCTCGATTCGGTCAGCAGTGCCTCGCAATCACCGAGTTCAGACCGGGTTGCCGCGACGATGAGGTCCTCGGTCTCAAGCCGCTCCATCACAGCGAGCTCGATCTCTTCGAGGTCGATGAGTCGCTTGCGCAGCGCCACCAACTCATGCTCAAGCGCAGCTACATCTTTAAAAGACGAACTGCTCTGCACCCGTTCGCTGTCGCGCGCAATCCTCGCCTCGACAACTGCGACATCCGCCTCGATTCTCGACAGTTCAAGGCTCGTATTCTCGACAACGCCGGTTTTCTCTGCAAGCGCCAACTTGATGACGGATGCCTCGGCACTGGTTGTTGCGATGGTGGCGAGTTGCGGAAGCGTTTTTGCACGGTGATCGAGTTGCGCGATCTTGGTGTCGAGAGCCTGGAGCTGGAGCAGAGTCGCCTGAGTCTCGGGGGACGCTTTGATGGCCATCACATTGTCTCTCAGTCGGTAATCGGTTGGCGTGCTGGAGGCGCTATTGCGTGACCGCGAAGTCCCACGGGTCGGTTCGTAGTTCGCTGACGATAGTCCGAACGCCTGGCAGGGCTTCGCGCAACTGTGCACCTGCAGCGTCGAGCCACAGCCACTCACTCGCCCAGTGCGAGATGTCGATAAGCGCAGGGCCGCCACCGAGTTTGGCGTTCTCACGCGCTTCGGATGCCGGATGATGGCGGAGGTCAGAGGTGATGAACACGTCAGCGCGTGAAACGAGCGGTGCCGAGAGATAGCTGTCCCCTGCTCCTGCACACAGCGCAACCGTCGAAATCTCGGCGTCGTAGTCGCCCGAAACGCGCACGCCGGTTGCGGTTGCCGGCAGCAGGTCTGCGAGTGTGCGCGCAAGTCGACCGAGCGAGACGGGTTCTGGCAATCGACCAAATCGACCGATTCCGGTGACACTTGGGGGCGCATCCGATTGCCCATCGAGGGATTCAAGGTCGGTGAGCCCCAAGAGCCGGGCGAGCGTTCCGGAGGTGCCGGATGAGACGACATCTGCGTTGGTGTGCACGGCGAAAAGAGCACAGTCAGCGCGAACGAGGCGGGCGACAAGTGATCCCTTGTACCGATCTTCTGCAACGCTCGTGACGCCGCGGAGCAAAAGCGGGTGATGGGTGATCAGCAACTTCGCCCCAAGCGCCACGGCCTCGTCTACAGTATCGCCGACCGCATCAACGGCGAGCAGAACCATATCGACGTCGGCGCTGGGGTTGCCGACAACCAGGCCAACCGCATCCCAGTGCTCGGCACCCGACTCCGGCCAGAGTGACTCGAGGAGCTCAGCAACAGCTGCGACGGTGCTCGTCATGAGCCAAGTCTATTCGGCGCGGCAACGTAGGCTCAGACTTTGGTCGCCTCCTGACGACGGATCGATGGGATACCGAACGCAAGCGGAACCAACAATCCAAGAAGCAGGGCGACGATGACCCCGATGTCGGTTCCAGCAAGGTCAGTCTCCAGCGAAATTCCGAGGAGGCCAAAGAGGTACCCCTGCCAGCCCAGCCACCCGACGGTCGCTGAGGTCAGGCCGAAGCCAATGGCGCTAATGACCACCAGCGCAATCAGGTTCACCCAGCGCACCGAGGGATAGACCCCGCCGTGCGCCAGGAGCGACGCAGTTTCGAATCGGCGATTGCGGATCATCATCTCCGCCCCGAAGATTCCAGCCCACGCCGCGGTCGGTACAGCCAGTGTCGTAGCGAGATCCCGGAACAGCTCAGCAATTCCCCCAACTCCCCCGAACGCGATAAGCACCGCAACCGCGGCGACGACCAGCGCCGCGAGCCCAACAGCGGCAGGGCGCGGTAAACGCATCCCGATTGTCTGCAACGCGAAACCGCCAGAATACAAAGTGATCGTGAGGCCAGACAGCAGGCTCAGTCCAGCAGCCGCGAGCAATGGCACCGGGTACCACGATGGCAACATCAGCGCAAGCGTGTCGAGCGGGGAGGTCGAGAAGCCGCTCGCGATGCCAGCGTTCGACGCTGCGAGCAATGCACCATAGGCGATAATCAAGAAACTCGGGAGTGTTGCACCAAATGTCGCCCACAGCATCGAGCTTGCCCCTCCAGTGTCAGGGCGCTGGTAGCGAGCAAGGTCTGCACCGCTGGTGGCCCACACAAGACCGACAAAGCTAAAGACCAGCACAGCGCCTGTCACTGAAAGAATCCACGGACCATCCGGTGTCGTGAGCGCCCGCTCGACGTTGATGTAGCTGGCTGTCATCACAACGAGGCCGATCAGCAGAACCGCCGTGATGATGCTCAAAACAAGTTGCACGCGCGCGAGCAGCGTGTACCCAGCCACGGCGATCAGCGCTGCGACGACCAGACCAAGCGCGAGCGCAAGCAACAGAAGCAACGCCTCGCTGAGTCCACCATCGAGACCGGCCCCGACGAGAATAATGACTGCCGAGGTCGCAAGGAGCCACAGCAGCACAGCGCCCCAGAAGACTCTGGTGGCGAGTACGAAGACCGCTGGCAAGACGTTGCCGACCAGTCCGAACGTTGCCCGCGACACAACCATTGTCGGTTGTCCGCTTCGCTTGCCCGCGAGCGTTGTCAGGCCCAAGGGAAGAAATGACAACGCCACCCCTGCCAGCACCGCAACGATGGCCTGGCGCAGACTCATTCCGAGCCCAAAGATCGTCGCGCCGAGCGCGAGACTGAGGATGCTCGAGTTCGCGGCGAACCATAGCCAGAACAGGCGCGCAGACCGACCAACGCGCTGCTCGACCGCAGTTGGCTCCAGCCCGCCGAGCTCAAGGCCGAACACCCGTTGACGTAGCGGCTCGCTGTCCGCAAGAACAATCTCATCGTCCGGGATGCGGGTTATCGCGATTGGCGCGGACGGCGGGGAGACCTGCTGTGAGGCGAACAGGGCCGCGGCCCCAGCCGTTGCGCCCGCTGTACCTGGCGCAAGCAAACCAGGGAAGACACGATCGGTCTCGTCGACCTCATCATCGATCTCGGCCTGCACGACACGTTCGACAATTCGAATCGAGTCGGTATCGGTTGGTTGAGGCTCACCAAAGGCGACCGCCATCGGCACCATAAAGATGTTTTCCGGAACGCCAAACGCTGGTTCGCTATCGAGAGTTTGATCGGCCGGGCCTGCCAGCACATCGTCAAAGTTGAACACCGTTGGCGTCTCGACCCCGGGTGTGGGCGAAACCAACGGTGAGGATGGAACGCTGGCCAATGGCGGAAGCTCGGTCGATTGGCGCAATGGCGGAAGCTCGGTCGATTGGCCCGGTGGCGGAAGCTCTGTCGCTTCGCCCCACGATGGCTGTGCTTCTGGCAACTCCGGAGTCGGCCCGAAGAGGTCAGGTGTCTGGGCGGAACTGGACGTGAAGGGAACGCCGAACGGCGATGGTTCGACCAAGGGGGGCGGAGCCCACTGCTCGGAAGGCTCCGCGGACACCGGAGGCTCCGTGGACACCGGAGGTTCGAATAACACGGCCGCCGACTCTTGATCTTGCGTAACCACCGGCTCATGAGCCCGGACGTCTGGCAGGTCGACCGACGGCAAGTCATGAGGCGCCGCTGGGTTGACCTGCACGACATCGGAAAATTCGACGTTTGCCAGCTCAACAGCGGCAAGTGCGTCAGGCGTTCCGATCGCCAGCATCGACGCTTGCCAGCGTGAGAACTGGCGAGACTCCGACTCCCGCAGCTTGAGTTGTGACTCAAGCTCCTCAATCTGGCCTAGCGTGCCGCCGGGTTCCCGCCCTGCGGTCTCAACAAGCGCCTGAAGTTGGTCATCCGGCAGTGATCGGCGCACCGGTCGCAGCGGTGGACCGGCGCTGACCTGAACGGCACTGTCAGGATTCGGCGCTGGCGCGCTCAACCACGGACGCGGTTCGGTCTCGGTGCTGGCATCTGGCGCAAGCAGCTTGTCGACATTGACGGCAGTACCGGCGCTCAGCTCTGCACTCGAGTCGACACGATGGACGTCCTCTCCCCACGATGGCGGACCCGTGGTCGATGCCGTCGCAACAGGTGCAGTCGGCGGCGCTACACGCGAGAAATCGTCTGCGAGCGCCCTTGCCAGTTCGTCATCATCGTGCAGAGACGAGTCGATCGGCTGGACTTCGCCGCCGTCTGGCATACCGGGCACGCTGTTCGCCGCTGCCCCGAGTGGCGGCGTGAACGTGGATCGTCGCGGTCCGGAGGTGGCCGACGCACGGTCGAACGTCGCGTCGGATGTGGCCTCCTCGCCAGTCTCGTCATCGCCTGCCATAGCAAAATACTATGACGGGGACTCCATTCTGTGTGTTTGCCGAGCCGTAGCGAGCACGGTTACCGCAGCCAAGATCAACACCAATCCGACCCAGCCGATCGCATCCAGCCGCTCGCCGACAATCGCAACCGCAAGAATCGTCGCGACAAACGGCTCAAGCAACGTGATTGTTGTCGCGGAGCTGCTGCGAAGAGTGCGCATGCCAATGCCGAACAGCAAGTACGCGACGAACATGGGTCCGAGCGCAAGGTACGCCGCAATCCCAACGGATTGGGCCGACTGTCCGAGGGGTGCGCCAGTGACAACAAGCACCGGGATCAGCACGACTGCACCAAGGCCGAACATTGCCCCGATCACGCCCCGCTGCGGCTGGCCGGTGCTAATTGCTCGACTTGAGGCGTAGGTGTAGAGCGCATAAGCCGCTCCCGCAAGGCAACCAAGCAGAACGCCGGCAACCGGATTTGCGCCAGGGCCCTGAGCGCCGTGACCCCCGATCGCGAGCAGCCCGATGCCGCCAATCGCGATGCCGGTGCAAATCAACCAGAGGCGAGCAAGTGGGCGACGCTCGATTGCCCACTCGAGGATTGCGGCGAACACTGGGCCGGTGCCGAGCGACACAACGTTGCCGATCGCAACCCCGGCCAAATTCATCGAACTGTAAAACGCTAGGGGGTACACGACGACGCCAATGGCCCCAATGATCAGCCAGCGCCGAGCCCGATGGTCACGCAGCGCAGCGACAGCCAGCGGCGCCGACACTACGAACAACAGCAACCCACCAAAGGTCATCGTAGAAGCGCCGATGGCGATCGGGCTCACGTCATCGGGCAGAAAGCTCGCAGCTGTTCCGGTGGTTCCCCAGAGCAGGCTCGCCAAGACGAGCGCCCAAGCCCCAGACACTAGAACGCAAGAAAGAGGTGGGTGACCAGGGCTGCGAAGATGACAACGAAAATCGCCGGGGTGACGAACTTCACGATCCAGGCCCATCCGGCCAATGCCACAATGCGCTGCGCGACGGAAGAACTTGCCCCGATCGAGGCGAGGTCGTTTGCGATCGCTTGTGCTTCGGAGGCCGACGAGAATTGAGCCAAAGCTCCAAGAACTCCTGATGCCAGAAGAATGCCGGTTGCCGCGATGCGGACTGCGAACGTCGCATCCCCGAGTCCTTCAATGGCGAGCCACACTGTGAAGCCCAGCAATGCCGTGGGCGCCAATTGCGCGACGATGAGGTGCCAACGCGCCTTCGACCAGAGTTGCACGAGCTCGAGTTCGGTCATCGGTAATCCAATCGTGCTTGGACAATCGTGCTTGGACAATCGTGCTTGGTCAATCGTCGAATCGAGCGTCGTCCCCAAGTGACAGTTCGACTGAGAGCTCACGAGCTCACGAGCTCACGAGTCCACGAGTCCACGAGTCCACGAGCTCACGACCCAGTGGGCCCTACCGGGCTCGAACCGATGACATCCACGGTGTAAACGTGGCGCTCTACCAACTGAGCTAAAGGCCCGCTGGCCGCTGTGACGGCGCAACGCACGCTAATGCTACAGGTTTACACTTTCGACATGACCGCTGCTCCAACGACCGAGCATCGGTTCCCGGTGCTGGTGGCGACCGCGATCGCCCTGGCGCTGTTTGCAATCGTTCCGGCCGAGGTGCGATTCTTGCCGAATTGGCTAGTTCCCTTGCTCGGCGCGATCGCACTTGCGCCCATGATCTTCATCAACCCGACGCGGTTGAGTGCAGAGACGCGGTTGTCTCGGTGGATCGGAATCGGGTTCGCGCTTGGACTGACCGCTCTCAATCAGGTTCACGTCGTGTTGCTGGTGATCGAACTCACTCAGGGAAGCGCGCATGGGCCAGTTGTGCTGTTCACAGCCTTGATCGTATGGATCACGAACGTGATCGCGTTTTCACTCGTCTATTGGGAACTCGACCGAGGTGGTCCGGTGGCACGTCGCGTCGAAGGGATCAACGACAACGCTCGACAGGACTTCCGCTTTCCGCAGCAGGACAACCCGGTTGGCGTCGAGGCCTGGCAAGCCGGCTACTTCGACTACGCATACATCTCATTGACCAACATGATGGCGTTCAGCCCGACGGATGCGATGCCGCTCACGGTCCGCGCAAAGGGTTTCATGGCATATCAGGCGTTTACGGGCTTCGTTCTGCTGGCCTTGGTTATCTCGCGAGCGGTGAACATCCTCACGTAAAGCTCAGAGCTACACTCCCAGCATGACGACGATCAGAACCGGCAACTGGCACGAAAAGCACCGCAAGACCCGCACGCGTGGCCAGCGTGCAGCTGACATTATGCGCAACGGCATGGGGAGCTGGCCGTTCGTCGGCGGCTTCCTCATCTTCATGGTGATCTGGGCAGTCCTGAACACACGCGGTGTGACGTGGGATCCATACCCGTACATTCTGCTCAATTTGCTGCTCAGCACTCTCGCAGGGCTTCAGGGCGCCATTCTGCTCATTGCTGCAAAACGTCAAGACTCGATTGCTGCTGCCCTCGCGCAGCACGACTACGAAACGAATACGTCCGCGAAAGCAGACATTGAGCGCGTGCTCAAGCTGAACACAGAGCACACACTCATGATTCAAGAGCTGCAAGAGATTCTGCGCCGCCTCGACGTGCAACCGGCAAAGAGCTAGAAATTCGTCGAGGTCACCCGGCGACCGTCACTCGCGACCCCGGTGACGCTGTCTCCGACAGTGCGCATCCCACATCTAGAATCGAAAGGCGTAGTCGATTGCGGCACGTTTCGAAACGATTCCGTCGTAACCCGGCGGGCGTGAAATTCTCTCTCTACAAGGAAGAGGTCGATGGTGGCGGTAAACGATCAGGATCCATACTCGGTACAACACACCGATCAGGATCCGGAGGAGACTGCGGAGTGGAACGAATCACTCGAGTCACTCATCGCCGCGCACGGCCACCAACGAGGCCGAGAGATCATGCTGAGCCTGCTCAAGCGTTCGAAGGATCTCCACCTCGGCGTGCCAATGGTGCCGACCACCGACTACATCAACACCATTGCGCCAGAGAACGAGCCAGACTTTCCGGGTAACGAAGAGATCGAGCGCCGGTACCGCGCTTGGATCCGCTGGAACGCGGCGATCACCGTGCACCGCGCACAGCGACCCGGGATCGGTGTCGGCGGTCACATCTCGACCTACGCGTCATCCGCTGCCCTGTATGAGGTCGGCCACAATCACTTCTTCCGCGGCGCAGACCACCCGGGCGGTGGCGACCAGATCTTCTACCAGGGCCACGCCTCCCCCGGTATGTACGCGCGGGCTTTTCTGGAGGGTCGACTGACTGAGGATCACCTCAAGGGCTTCCGACAAGAGAAGTCCCGCGCGCCGTTCGGACTGCCGAGCTACCCACACCCCCGACTGATGCCCGAGTTCTGGGAATTCCCGACCGTCTCGATGGGCTTGGGCCCGATCAACGCGATCTACCAAGCGCAATCCAATCGCTATCTGACGAACCGCGGCATCAAGGACGCCTCCGACCAAAACGTTTGGGCGTTTCTGGGTGACGGCGAGATGGACGAAGTCGAGAGCCGCGGTGCTCTGCAATGGGCGGCAAACGAGAGTCTCGACAACCTCAATTTTGTCATCAATTGCAACCTGCAGCGTCTCGATGGACCCGTTCGCGGCAACGGCAAGATCGTGCAGGAGCTCGAGAGCTTCTTCCGCGGTGCCGGCTGGAATGTGATCAAGGTGATCTGGGGGCGCGAGTGGGATGCCCTCCTTGCGGCCGACCACGAGGGCGCGCTTCGCGATCTCATGAACCGCACTCCGGATGGCGACTACCAGACGTACAAGGCTGAGAACGGCGCATACGTTCGCGAGCACTTCTTCGGAAGAGATCCCCGGACTCTCAAGATGGTTTCGCACCTGACGGACGACGGTGTCTGGAACCTCAAGCGCGGCGGGCACGACTACCGCAAGGTGTACGCGGCGTTCAAGGCGGCATCCGAACATAAGGGCCAGCCGACCGTGATTCTGGCAAAGACTGTGAAGGGCTACGGCCTCGGCCCGTCGTTCGAGGGTCGCAATGCCACGCACCAGATGAAGAAGCTCACGCTCGACAATCTCAAGCAGTTCCGCGATGTCATGCGCATTCCGATCACGGATGCCGCGCTGGAAGCCGACCCGTACGAGCCCCCGTTCTTCAACCCAGGGCCCGCCGACGAGGCGATCGAGTACCTGCAGGAGCGTCGACGCGCACTCGGCGGTTACCTTCCTGAACGCCGCTCGAAGTACACCCAGATCGTGCTGCCTGACGCCTCCGCTTACGACATTTCACGCAAAGGTTCGGGCAAGCAAGAAATTGCGAGCACCATGTCCTTCGCGCGTTTGCTCAAAGATCTGCTGCGCTCGAAGGATTTCGGTCAGCGCATTGTGCCGATCATTCCGGATGAGGCGAGGACCTTCGGGATGGATGCCTACT
>CAZCOC010000009.1:0-16847 GCA_964500075.1 uncultured Salinibacterium sp. | reverse complement strand
CTTGCAGCTGCCGCAGCCGCAGCCGCAGCACAAGCCGCTGCCGCAGCGACACCGAACGCGACCGCACCAGCGGCATCAAGGGTGCCTGAGCGAGCCCGCTGTTGGCTGCCGCCGTGCATGAGCGGAGTGACCGTAGCGTCACGCGCGATGATGAGCGCACCGATACCGACAGGTCCGCCGATCTTGTGCGCTGAGATGCTGAGCGCGGCAAGCCCGCTTGCACGGAAGTCGATGGGCAACTGACCATATGCCGAGACCGCGTCAGCGTGCACCGGAACCTGATGCGCCGCCGCGAGCGCCACGATCTCGGCGACCGGCTGAATCGTGCCGACCTCGTTGTTGGCCAACAGAGTTGTCACGAGCGCAACGTCGGGGCCGAGTGCTGCACCAAGCGCGTCGAGGTCGATGCGACCGAGCGCGTCAACCGGCATCCACTCGATGACCGCTCCCTCGTGCTGTTCGAGCCAGTCGAGCGTGTCGATTGTTGCGTGGTGCTCGGCGCGAGTGGCGAGGATACGGCTTCGCGAGCCAGCCCAAAACAGTCCCTTCAGCGCCAGGTTGAGCGCCTCAGTGCCACCGGAGGTGAAGGTCACCTCGACGGCGTCGGCACCGACAGAAACTGCGACGACTTCGCGAGCCTCTTCGAGCATCCGCCGGGCGTTTTGACCCTGCGAGTGGATGGACGACGGGTTGCCGACGACCGCGAGAGCCTCCGCGTATGCCGCAATCACCTCTGGCCGCATCGGGCTCGTGGCTGCATGGTCAAGGTAGATCGCCACAGTCATTACTCTAGAACGCATGCCTGATGCGGATCCCCTCGATCAGTCCGGTCAACCCGATCAGTCCGGTCAACTCGATCAGCTCGATCAGCTCGGTCAGCTCGGTGTGCGGCTGACGCGAGACGGGGGCGAGCTGCGGCTCTGGTCGGCGAGCGCGACACGCGTCGACCTGTGCATCTTCGACCCGGATGACGGGGACTGGGTCGCCACAGAAACGCCCATGATCAAGGGACCCGGGGACGTCTGGAGCGTCACTTCGACCGCGCTCAAGCCGGGTGCGCGATACGCCGTCAGGGCGAACGGTCCGCGAGCCGGCGGTCACAACTTTGACCCCGAATTGCTGTTGCTCGATCCGTACGCGCGCGGCCTCGTTCGCTCGGCATCCGGTCACTGGCGAGGCTACGTGCAGGAACCCGACGCGTTTGACTGGGGCCAATCGACGAAGCCGCGCATTGGCATGGACCACTGCGTGATCTACGAGGCCCATGTCAAAGGTATTTCGAAGCTCAACCCCGACGTGCCAGAAGAGTTGCGCGGCACCTACGCTGGCCTTGCCCACGAGTCAACGATCGCATATCTGAAGTCGCTCGGCGTCACCACCGTGCAGTTATTGCCGGTGCACCAGTTCGTGAGCGAAACACGCCTCATCAAGCAGGGGCTCATCAACTACTGGGGCTACAACACACTCAACTTTTTCACTCCGCATGCCGCATACGCGAGTCGCGAGGCGCAGACCGGCGGGACCGGTGCCGTGTTGCGGGAATTCAAAGGTATGGTCAAGCTCCTCCACGAAGCCGGCCTCGAAGTGATTCTCGACGTGGTCTACAACCACACCGCCGAGGAGGGTCTTGGCGGGCCGACCACAAGCTTTCGCGGGATCGACAACCGCAACTACTACCGCCAGAACGCCGACGGTAGCTATGTGGATGTGACCGGGTGCGGCAACTCCGTCGACACCAGCGTTGCCGCGGTGCAGCAGCTCATTCTCGACAGCATCAAGTACTGGGCAAACGACGTGCAGGTCGATGGTTTCCGATTCGATCTCGCTGTGACGCTTGGCCGCGATGCGAACCACGAGTACCAGAAGAGTCATCCTCTGATCAATGCGATGCTCAACGATCCGACTCTCGCCGGCGTGAGGATGATCTCCGAACCGTGGGATGTCGGCCAGGGTGGTTGGCAGGTTGGCAACTTCCCGGACGGCTGGAGCGAGTGGAACGATGGGTATCGCGATCGCATGCGCGACTTCTGGCTCACCGATATCGGCTCGGCGCGGGCCAATGGAACCGCGCCAAACGGCATCGGTACGCTCGCGAGGCGCTTGGCGGGATCTGCGCACGTGTTCTCTCAGGAACGCGGGCCACTGGCATCCGTCAATTTCATCACCGCCCATGACGGCTTCACGATGGCTGATCTGACGGCGTATAACGAGAAACACAATCTCGGCAACGGCGAGAATAACCGCGACGGCACGACCAACAACAACTCCTTCAACCACGGGGTCGAAGGGCCGACAACAGACACCGCAATTCTTGCCTCAAGGCTGAAAGCTATGCGGAACCTGCTCGGCACCCTGCTGCTGTCGGCTGGGATCCCGATGCTGACCGCCGGTGACGAGTTCGGACGCACTCAACGCGGCAACAACAACGCATATAACCAGGACGGCGAGTTGACGTGGCTGCCATGGGAACGCGAGGAATGGCAGGATGCCCTACTTGATGTCGCGCGCCAGCTCATCCAGTTTCGGCGCAACAACCCGGCGCTCCGCCCGGGGCGTTACGGCAAGTGGGGTGAAACCGTGCCGAGCGCAACCCAGATGGACTGGTACAACACGGACGGCCTCTCGATGACCGAGGAGGATTGGGACTCCCCCGCGGAGCGCACCCTGCAATACCTTGCGGCGTCCACCCCGGAGTTCGAGGACTTCAATCGGATTCTCCTGATCGTGCACGGTCTCGAGGATGAGGTGACGGTCATTCTCCCAGCCCACGAGGGGGTCGCCGGGTACTCGCTGATCTGGGACTCTGCGCTCGAAGAGCACGCCGACCCGCTCGTTGACTACCTCCCGAGATCAGAGCGGCTTGTCTCGGGAGCCTCGATGCAATTGTTTCAGGCACACGGCGACCGTCAATCGTGACTGATTGCTCTGCTGACCACTATGCTCTGAATGCTCCGAATGTTCTTCGCAATTGAGCCAGGAGCGAGCAAGCACACGTTCAAATCACCCCAACTCAAGGAGCACTCCATGACCGAAGCACCGTACACACCAGCCCCGATCGTCTCGAACCCGAAGACGAACACGCTTGCGATCGTCACTCTCATCCTCGGAATCCTCGGCTTCAACATCATTGCCGTGATCGTCGGTTTCGTTTCGCTGAACCAGATCAAGAAGACCGGCGAGCAGGGCCGTGTCATGGCCATTATTGGTCTCATTCTCGGTTTCCTCGGCCTTATCATTTTTGCGCTGTGGCTCGTATTCTTCGGGATTGCTGCGGCAACCGGCAACCTCGTCGTCACAACGTCCTAAACATCAGCACTCCCGAACGCGAGCCTCGCTCGCGCGCGGCGGCGTCAGGCTGGTTTGCCTCGGCAAAGCGCTAGTGCGCGATCGCGACCAAGCCCAGTTCCGCTGAGTTCGCGAGCATGGGATGCTTCGGCACAACACGAACCGTGTAGCCGAAGCTCCCTGCTCGCGATAAGCGCACGGTGCCTGTGAACGTCGCCGCCTGACCCTCCGGCTGCTCCGCAACCGTCAACGGCTCGAGCTGCACTTCGCTGAGGGTGTCGCCCTCTCGCGCGCGGCCGTACACGACCTGCACTTCAACGTCGTTGGCTGACAGTCCGTCGAGATAGACCTGCGCCCGCAAGTGCAGCTCGTCACCCACCTCCGGAACGGTGTCAACTCCCCCGGACTCGACGTGGGTCACTTGCACCTGAGACCACGCTGACTTCACGCGCTGCTTCCAGGCAGCGAGTTCGCGCGCTGGCTGGAAGTGTGCAGCCGTCATGGCTCGCTCGGCGAGGGCCGCTGGCCGGTACAGCCGCTCAACGTACTCGCGAACCATTCGATCGGCCGACAGCTGAGGCGAGAGCGTCGCTAGGGTGTGGCGGATGGACTTGACCCAGCGATGCGGCAGGCCATCCTTGCCAGAGTCGCCGCCTCGGTCGTAGAACCGCGGCGCGATCTGATGCTCGATAAGGTCGTAGAGGCTTTCGGCTTCGAGTTTGTCGCGCTCCGCGGCATCCCCGGCTGAATCGGCGGACGGAATCGCCCAGCCGTTCTCTTCGTCGTAGAACTCAGCCCACCAGCCGTCGAGAATCGACAGATTCAGCGAACCGTTGAGCGCCGCCTTCATGCCGGATGTTCCGCACGCTTCGAGCGGGCGAAGCGGGTTGTTCAGCCAGACATCGGTGCCAGGGTAGAGCAACTGCGCCATCGCGATGTCGTAATTCGGCAGGAACACGATTCGCTCGCGAACGTCGGCGCCAGCGGCAAACTCGACGAGTCGCTGGATCAGCCGCTTGCCCTCATCGTCGGCCGGATGCGACTTGCCAGCGATCACGAGCTGCACGGGTCGTTCCGGGTGGGTGAGCAGTGCGCGCAGTCGATCTTCGTCGTGCAACATCAGGGTCAGACGCTTATAGGTCGGAACGCGCCTCGCGAACCCGATCGTGAGAACGTTCGCATCGAGCAGATTCGCATACCAACCGGGTACGCCGAGTCCCGGGTTCTGCTCTTGCCAGGCCTCGCTCATTCGCCGGCGCGCGTCGCCGACAAGTTGCTGCCGCATCAGATTGCGCGCACCCCACAGGTCGCCGTCGCTGACGGCATCCGAGTTCCACTCGCACGCCGTTGTGTCGCTTGTGCCAAGCCGTTCCTTTGCGAGGTCGAGCAAGACGGGGTCGGTCCAGGTTGGCGCATGCACACCGTTGGTGACGGATGTGATCGGTACTTCCTCGGTGTCGAAGCCCGGCCACAGTGCACCGAACATGCCGCGCGAGACTTCACCGTGCAGTCGAGACACTCCGTTGGCTCGTTGTGCAAGCCGCAAGCCCATGACGGCCATGTTGAACTTCGTCGGGTCTCCGCCTTCGTAGTTCTCGCTGCCGAGCGCGAGCACATCGTTCGGGTCGACTCCCGGGAGCAAGTCGGTGCTGAAGTAGCGCTTGACGAGCTCGAATTCGAAGCGATCGATCCCGGCAGGAACCGGTGTGTGCGTCGTGAAGAGCGTGCCGGCGCGCGTGACCTGCAACGCCTCAGCGAAGCTCAGCCCCTCACCAATGCGATCGCTAATGCGCTCGAGACCGAGAAAGCCTGCGTGACCTTCGTTGCTATGAAAGACCTCCGGGAACACCCCACCGGTCAAGTCGGTGTATACCTTGATCGCACGAACCCCGCCGACCCCGAGCAGGAGTTCCTGCAGCAGTCGGTGTTCGCCCCCGCCGCCGTACAGCCGGTCGGTGACGCCGCACAGGCTGTCGTCGTTCTCTGGAATGTCGGTGTCGAGCAACAGCAAACGGACGCGCCCAACGGCAACTTGCCAGATGCGCGCAGTGAGAGTGCCGCCATCAGGCAGCGCAAGCGCGACGTTCGCGGCCGAGCCGTCAGGGTAGCGCAGCACACTCAGCGGCAGTCCGTCCGGGTCGAGCACCGGATAACTTTCCAGCTGCCATCCTTCGCGCGAAATCGCCTGACGGAAGTATCCAGCACGGTAGAACAGTCCGACAGCGATGATCGGCACGCCGAGATCACTCGCGCTCTTGAGGTGGTCGCCGGCGAGGATGCCGAGACCGCCGGAATATTGTGGCAGTGCAGCAGCGATTCCAAACTCTGGTGAGAAGTAGCCGATCGATGCCGGCGCATCCTCGAGACCCTGATACCAGCGGGGCTCGGTGAGGTAGTGATGCAGGTCGCCGAGGAGGGAGAATGCACGCGCCACAAACTCGTCATCGTCGGCAAGTTCGGCCAGCCGCTCGGTGTCGACCGCGCCGAGGAGGGCGATCGGATCGTGGCCAGTGTCCGCCCAAATCGTTGGATCTATTGATTGGAACAACTGCCTCGTTGGCTCATGCCACGACCACCGCAGGTTCGTTGACAGTTCGTCGAGGGCCGACAGCGACTCTGGGAGGACGGTTCGGACGGTAAATCTGCGGATAGCCTTCACGTTCTCAGCCTAGGTGCGCAAGGTTGGGTGACTGTAAAGCGGTCGAATTCGCAGCAAAGACGGTACGGTCGAACGGTGGTCAACGAGTACGAACCAAAGTTGGGTCGAATCCCGATCCGGGCACTTACGCCCCAACAACCGGAGAACCACTGGCCAGCGTCGGCCTATCGCGGCGAGGTCGTTCCGTTCGGTGCGACCGTGTTTCGAGAGGGGCACGACAAGCTCGGCGTTCGCCTCGACCTGACCGACCCGAACGGCCGCCTGGCTAGCTACCGAATGCGACCCGGCGCTCCCGGCACTGACCGCTGGAATGCCGAGGTGCTGCTCGCACTCGAGGGCACCTGGACGTGGCGCGTTCGCGCCTTCTCGGATGACTGGGCGAGCTGGCTCCACAACGCCAAGATCAAGATTCCGGCCGGGCAAGACATCGAGCTCATGCTCCTCATGGGAGCGGAGCTGCTCGCGCGAGCCGGCGGTCGAAAGATCATTGTGGATGCCGCTGCCGCCTTCGCAGACCCCGCCATCGCCCCGACCCAGAAACTGGAAATCGCACTCGACCCGAAACTGAGTCTGGCAATCGAATCCAAGCCGCTCGCGAGCCTCACAACCACGAGCGAATCGCTCGAACTGCGGGTCGAACGCTCGCGAGCGGGAGTCGGCAGCTGGTACGAGTTCTTCCCACGGAGTGAGGGGGCCAAGCGCGGCAAGGACGGCACATGGGTGAGTGGGACGTTCCGCACCGCGATGAAGCGGCTCCCGGCGGTTGCCGCGATGGGCTTCGATGTGCTCTATCTTCCGCCAATTCACCCGATCGGTCAGTCGTTTCGCAAGGGACCGAACAACACGCTGGTCACCAAGCCCGGCGACCCTGGATCGCCGTGGGCGATCGGATCGAAAGCCGGCGGACACGATGCCATCCATCCCGACCTTGGCACGGTCGCCGATTTCAGTGCGTTCGTTGCCGCAGCGCAGGAGCTCGGGATCGAGATTGCGCTCGATTTCGCGCTCCAAGCATCCCCTGATCACCCGTGGGTAACGGAGCATCCAGAGTGGTTCACGACGCTTCCTGACGACACGATCGCATACGCGGAGAATCCGCCGAAGAAGTATCAAGATATTTACCCGATCAACTTCGACAACGACCCAGAGGGCATCCGCACTGAAGTGCTCCGATTGTTGCGCTATTGGATCGGCCTCGGTGTCAAGATCTTCCGCGTCGACAATCCGCACACCAAGCCGCTGCAGTTTTGGGAGCTCGTGCTTCGTGAGATCAACACGGAGTTTGCCGAAGTGGTCTTTCTCGCGGAGGCATTCACTCGGCCGCCGATGCTCCAGTCTCTCGCGCAGGTCGGATTCCAACAGTCGTATACTTACTTCACCTGGCGCAACACCAAGACGGAACTCGAAGAATTTCTGCTCGGGCTTTCGACCGCAACTGCCGCCTTTCTGCGACCAAATCTCTTCGTCAACACCCCGGACATCCTGACCGAGTACCTGCAGTTCGGCGGGCGTGCCGCGTACAAGGTGCGCGCAGCGATCGCCGCGACGGCGAGCCCGAGTTGGGGGGTCTATGCCGGCTTCGAGCTCGTTGAACACGTTGCGCGGCCCGGCAGCGAGGAGAACATCGACAACGAGAAGTATGAGTACAAGGATCGGGATTGGGCCGGCGCCGAGAAGTCGGGAAAGTCTCTTGCGCCATACCTTCGCACGCTCAATGAGATTCGCGCCGCGCACCCGGCACTTCGCCAGTTGCGCAATCTCGCGATGCATTGGAGCGACGACGAATCGATCCTCGTGTTCTCCAAGCATCTGGATGGCGCATTTGTCGATGGCGGCGCGCCAGACACGGTCATCGTCGTCGTCAATCTCGACCCGCACTCGGTGCGGGAGACGACCGTGCACCTCGATCTGAGCCGACTCGGGCTCGATACCGAAGCACGATTCTCCGCTGTTGACCTCATCACCGGGGCAACCTTCGATTGGTCGCGCGACAACTACGTTCGATTGGATGCGTTCACCCAGCCGGTGCACGTGCTTGACGTGCGTCACCCGAAAGGCAAGTGATGGCGAAAAAGAGTGGCAAGCCCGGCAAGCCCACGAAGCCCGACAAGCCCGCCAAGCTCGGCAAGCCCGCGAAGCCCGGCAAGCCCGCCAAGCTCGCGAAGCCCGACAAGCCCGGCAAGTCACCGAAGGCAGCAACCCTAGGCGCACAGGGCGGTTCCGCCGATGCTGTCGAGTTAGGTGAGCCTGCGGCTGCACCGCCACCGCCCGGGCTTGCGCCAGGCGAACTGCACGCCGATCACCTTCTCGCTCTCGTTGAGGGGCGTCATCCGCAGCCGCACGCGGCGCTCGGCCAGCACGGATTCGGAGACGAGTTTCTGATCCGAGCGGTTCGCCCGCTCGCGAGTGCGGTAACGGCAATTCGCGCCGACGGCATCCGCGTGCCACTGACTCACGTCGATCACGGACTCTGGCAGGGTGTCGCCCCCGCTCCGGGACAGGCCTACGTGCTCGAAACGAGCTACGGCGGCGGCGACGATGATGGCGACGACTGGGTGGCAGACGACCCATACCGTTTCGTACCATCGGTCGGCGAGATCGACCTCTACCTGTGGGCGGAGGGTCGACACGAACAGCTCTGGCACGTGCTCGGCTCGCACTACCGACCGCACGAAGGCGTGACCGGCACGAGCTTTTCGGTCTGGGCACCGCACGCGATAGCCGCGAGAGTGGTTGGCGACTTCAACGACTGGAACGGGGTGCGGCACGCGATGCGGCGCCTCGACGACAACGGTGTGTGGGAACTCTTTATCCCCAACCTCGAACCCGGTACGGCATACAAGTTCGAACTCCTGACCGCCGCTGGCACGTGGGTGGCGCGCGCAGACCCGATGGCGCGCTACACCGAGGTGCCGCCGGCAACAGCATCCAAGATCGGGCAGAGCCTCTATGAGTGGGGGGATCGCGCGTGGCTCGATCGCCGAGCCACCACCGACCCGCACAACACCGCGATGAGCGTGTACGAGCTGCACGTTGGCTCGTGGCGACCGGGATTGAGCTATCGCGACCTTGCCGATCAACTCATCGAGTATCTGACGGAACTCGCTTTCACCCACGTCGAGTTCATGCCGCTCGCCGAGCATCCGTTTGGCGGTTCATGGGGCTATCAGGTGACCGGGTACTTCGCGGCGACGAGCCGGTACGGGCATCCGGACGACCTCAAATACCTCATTGACCGTCTTCATCAGGCCGGCATTGGCGTGATCATGGATTGGGTACCCGGCCACTTTCCGAAGGACGAGTGGGCGCTCGCGCGGTTCGACGGAGAGCCGCTCTATGAGCACTCAGATCCGCGTCGTGGCGAACAGCACGACTGGGGCACCCTGATCTTCAATTTCGGCCAGTCCCAAGTGCGCAACTTTCTCGTCGCGAACGCGCTGTTCTGGCTTGAGGAGTTTCACATCGACGGTCTGCGGGTCGATGCCGTGGCATCCATGCTCTACCTCGACTACTCACGCGAAGACGGCCAGTGGCTACCGAATAAGGATGGCGGGCGCGAGAATCTCGAGGCGATCAGCTTCTTGCAGGAGGTCAACGCAACGGCATATAAGCGCAACCCGGGCATCGTGATGATCGCAGAGGAGTCAACGAGTTGGCCGGGCGTGACCAAGCCGACCGCGTCATCCGGGCTGGGTTTCGGCCTGAAATGGAACATGGGGTGGATGCACGACTCGCTGCAATACATGAGCGAGGACCCGATGTACCGCTCGTACCACCACAACGACATCACCTTCTCGTTTCTGTATGCCTTCAGTGAGAACTTTTTGCTGCCAATCAGTCACGACGAGGTTGTTCACGGAAAAGGCTCGCTCTTGTCGAAGATGCCCGGCGACCAGTGGCAGAAGCTCGCCAATGTGCGCGCCTACCTGTCGTTCATGTGGGCGCATCCCGGGAAACAATTGCTGTTCATGGGCAGCGAGTTCGGGCAGCCGAGCGAGTGGAGCGAGGATCGCGGACTCGATTGGTGGATTCTCGACCAACCGATGCATCAGGGGCTTCAGCGCCTCGTCGGCCAACTCAACCGCACCTATCGCGCGACTCCGGCGCTGTGGGAACAGGACAACGAATCCGGCGGATTCGAGTGGCTCGACGGAGGCAATGCCGCCCAGAACGTCGTGTCGTTCCTGCGTTGGTCGCGGTCCGGGGAGCCGCTCGTCGGCTTGTTCAACTTCAGCGGGAACCCGGTTGAGCACTACCGCGTCGGAATGCCGTTCGCGGGCGTCTGGGACGAGATCATTAACACGGATGCCGCGGACTTCGGTGGATCAGGAGTCGGCAACTTCGGCGCGGTCGAAGTGACCAGCGAGCCGTTCCAGGGCCGAGAGGCATCGGTCCAGCTGACCCTGCCGCCGCTCGCCGGACTTTGGTTGGCGCCGCACCGGTAACCGCTCGGGCCATACGGCCACGCTCCCCGCCGTCAGTCTTCGAGACGTTTGTCGAGCGGAGATCCCGGTCGAATCCGAAACATTCCAGCGACAAGTGACCGACGTGGTGGGTTGGAGTCGGCCGGTGGCTCGTCTTCGGCGCGCTCGAGTTGACCCGTCACGGGGTGGCGCAACGCGTAGCCGGCAACATCGAGGACTGTCGAGTAGCCAGCGCGCTGCTCGGCGCGAAGGGCTGCGAGCCCGCGTTGACTGAAGCCGAGCCAGACCACGAAGAATGCGACGACGACGATGAGCACGCCGATTGCGAACTCGATCGTTGGCGGGACTCCGACCGCCACGGCGATGATCCCGACCGCGATTGCGAAGACCGAGCCGGCGAGAGCAAGCTTGGCAAACAGGTCCCACTGGGCTGCAGTTGGGCCGGGGATCATGGCAGGGTCGCGAGTCATCGGGATTCGGGGCGTTCTGGGCATTCTGGGCAATGTGAGATTCCGCTAGCGGTTAGTACAGTAAACCGGTGAGGCGGCGCCGGGCAACAACCACACGGGGGTCCTCCGCGCCGACGATCTCGAAGTAGTCGAGGATACGCGTGCGCACCAGGTTCTTGTTCGCGGCATCCAGACGGGGGAACAGGTCGAGTAGGCGAGCAAACGCGTCGTCGAACTGACCGCCTGACATATCGAGATCAGCGACGTTGAGCGCCGCCGCGACACTGTCAGGCTCAGCCGCAGCGGCAGCTCGCGCCGACTCGCCAGAGACCGTCGCCAATCGGGCCAGCAACGAGACTTGCGCAAGCCCCGCGACCGCGAGCTGATCGCGCGGGTTTTGAGCGATCGCGGTCTCGTACTGCTTGATCGCCAACGCGAAGTCACCAGCGGCGATTGCGTCGAATGCCTCTTGGTGATGCGGAGGTAACGGCGGCTCGACAGCAGCCCCGGCATCGCCCTCCGGCGCGTTCGGGCCATCATCGGCCGTCACCTGGAGCGAACCGTTGACCCCGTTCTGCGCGGCGAGCTGAAGCACCTGTTCGATGGCGTCGCGGAGTTCTTGCTCTGGCACCGAACCAACAAAAAGCTGAACTGGGCGCCCGCCGACGACGGCAGCGACCGTGGGCACTTGCTGCACTTGAAAGGCCTGCGCGAGTTGCGGGTTCTTCGTGCCGTCGACTGTCGCGAGCGCAATCCGGCCCCCGTACTGCTTGACGATCGGCCCGAGGGCGGGTTCAGTCCCTTGACCGTAGAACTCGACCAACACTGGAACTGTCGCCGACAGATCAAGCACTTCGGTGAACGTTGCGTCGCTCGCCTCGCGAACAACGGCACCGCTCGCCACTGCGCTGCCGGATGCTTCAGGAGCAGAGACGGTTGGCCGCACGAGGGACGAGAGATCAACTGCTCCGCGAAGGTTCGCTCCGGTCAATCCAGCGCCGGTAGTTGAGGGGTTGGTCATGGAACCTCCGAAGCGGCGACGAGGCCTTGGCTGTACCCGAGCAACACGATCTTGTCTGTGCTGTCGGCAGCGGGCACATAGAACAGTAGCTGGTCGCCGTAGGTGGCAATGACGCCTCGATTGCTTGTCGCGACGCCGGACAGCGCCTTGACCGCGCCGGAGGTGTTGACCGCCGCACCCGCTTCGATCGGCTTCACGGTCACGGTCTCGTTCAGGTTGAGAGCGACAAGAGCACCGGAGTCATTTGTGGCCATCACGATGATCTGGCCTGGGCCAGGCGTCTGGTCAAATGCAATCTGCGCGGTCGCAGGCAGATCTGCGGTCCGCTGTTGCTGGGCCGCGAGCCCAACGGCCACGCGCAGGCTGTCACCCTCTGCCTCGAAGATGAGGTAGGAGTCGCTCTCGATATCCTTCGCGAGAATGTCGGCATAGGCGAGCGCGATCGCCGAGGGTGCGAGCCGGAGCACCGGGGTATCGACGCCCAATCGCGCGGTTCCGATACTCGCGGGCGCGACGTCCGGCAGTACTGCTGACGGTTCGAGTGTGACGGCGTAATGAACCTTGTAGCTTGATCGAGCATCATCCTGTATCAGCAGCAGCGCGACAGGGGGGATCGTCGCGTCTGCCTCGTCCTGAATCACCGTAAACACCGTTCGCGGCCAATCGGGACCGGATTGCTGCGGTAGCGTCACACGAATTGGGCCAGCCGGGATGGCGGGCACACTGCTTGCAATTGCGGAATCCGCCGTTCGGATCTTGTATTCTGCGGTGCGCAGTTCCAGGGCAGGGCCAGCGAATCTGGTGGCGATGAGTTCGGCGTTGAGTGCAGCATCCGCCTCAACTGAAACCTCGCTGATGCGAGCCACTATCCGCTCGATCTGCCGAACCGTCACAGCTGGGGCAAGGAGCGTTGAATCGATGGTCTCCGCCGGACCGCTCGCCCCGGGGCTCGGCGCAGCGATGGAAGCCGCAGTGTCGACACCAGGACTACACCCGGTCACGGCCACGCTCGCGGCAAGCAGCAGCGTCAGGGCGACCATAGGTCGCGCCGCGCGACGACCGGACGGGGCCTCTCCAGTAGTCACGGCCGTTCGACTCGGCTTGTACCGGCGCTGACGCGGCAGCTTCGGCATCTTCTGAGGCTTCCGTACCGGCCCGCCGTGGCGACGCTCCGCATTGATTGCCCACAGCAACAGCGCAAGCCCACCGAGGAGCACGCCGCCGCCGCCAATGATGAGCGGCGTCGAGAACGGCGTGCGATTATCGAGCGGCCACGTCAGTTCGAGGTTTACTGGCGCCGGCAATGTGCCATCCGAGGCGAGGATGAACGAAACGTCCTCCGGCACATCCACCGTGAACCGCAAGTCACCATCTTCGCTAGTGAACCCTTCGAACCATAGGTCCGAGCCGTCAGGATTCGGCACGTTCGACTCGGTGCCGCGCACGAGCGTCGAGACAAGTTCGCCAGTTTCTGCGTCGTACCTGAGCACGTTGTGGCTGGCATCTCCGACCCAGCCGAGCACGTCATCGGTGCGGCCGTATGCGGCAAAGGTCGCGTCAACCCCTTTGATTCGGAACGTCTGATTGCCGTCGAACGCGTTGAGCGAAGCGCCGTCGATCACCGTGAGTGGGGCGGTACCTCGGATGCTGGCCGACAGCACAACTGAGTCAGGGGACGCCAGAAACGTGCGCTGTGCAATGCCGACGCCGATCATTCCGGCGGCGACAACGAAGCAGATAATTGCGAGAACAAATCGCACGAGATTACTCCTTTCGCGCTGCCCTCCCCGACCCATGGTCAGGCACCCTCCGCCGATAGACGGATACTCGCACTAGGAACGAGAGGAGGGGCTCCCGAGAAGACAGGAGCGGCAACAACAAAGACATTCAAGAATAGCGGATGCCTCCCCAGCCGCCCTAACCACTCGGAATCTCACACTAAACTCGGAGGGTTCCCACCCGGTCTCAAGGAGATGTTATGGCTGCTGACGACACTGATTTCGGCACCGAGATGCGCGGCTACCGTAAGGACGAGGTCGACCGGGTTATTCAGGATCTGCGGCGCGAGCTCATTGCAAGCGACGCCGAGAAGGCCGAGTCAGTGCGAGAAATCAAACGGCTGCTTGCGGTAAACGAAGACATTCAGGCTGAGCTTGACGAAGCCGGAACTCCGACATACAGCGGCCTGGGCACTCGACTTGAGAGCACACTGCGCATCGCAGAAGAGCAATCAACCAAGCTCATCAGCGAAGCCGACATCGAAGCGGAGAAACTGCGCGCATCGGTGCAGGCGGAAACGCAGAAGCTTCGCAGCGAATCGAACGAGTTTGCCAGGCGCACCGTTGACGAGACAAGCGTTCGCTCAACCACAATCCTGAATACCGCCACCGCTGAGGCCGAAGGAATTGTGAGCCGGGCACAGGCTGATGCCGCGAGCTTGAGCGGTACAGCTGACGCTGAGGCGGCTTCCGTGCGGCTTGCTGCATCGACCGAGGCGACGGAGCTACTCACAACGGCGCAACGCGAGGCAGCTATGGTGCGTGCCGCGGCGGAGCGCGCAGCTGCGGAGTTGACCGCTGCCGCCACGAGTGCAGCCGCTGAAGCTCGCGAGCTCGCCGCGCAATTGGATCGCGAGACCGAGTTGGGGCGCGCAAACTACGAAAACGAGAACGGCAAGCTGCGCGCGGATCTGGCTCGCGATCTCGATCAGGGTCGAACCGACCTTGCCCGTGAGCTGAGCACCGGCCGCGCGACGCTCAAGGCTGCAACCAAGTCGGCGCGCGAAGCCCTCGCCAACGAGACAGCTGCTGCCAACGAAAAGCTTGCCAACGACACCACCGCCGCTCAAGCCCAGCTGGCGGCTGAAACGGCGAGCGCCCGCGAGAAGCTCGAGGCGGATGCTCGAGCAGCGACTGCGGGACTGGAAGCTGAAACGGACGTCGCGCGCGCGGCCCTGAGCGCAGAACAGCAGCAAGCCAGAGTCGCCTTCGAAGCTGAGCAGGAACAACGCACTGTCGCTTTTGATACTGAATCTCGCGACGCCCGTGCGGCGCTCGAGGCCGACACGAACGAAGCTCACGCGGCTCTCAGGGCCCAAACTGCCGAGCAGCGTTCGGCGCTTGAGCGAGAGGTCACGAACGGGCGCTCGGAACTCGCATCCGAACTCGAGAAGCAGCGAACCGATCTCGCACGCGAAATCGAGCGACGGCATGCGGAGCTTGCGAGCGAAACTGAGTCGGCGCGCGCGGCCATTGCCCACGATCGCACGGAGTCTGCGAGCCGCATCTCGGCAGAGGCCGAGCAAGCGCGAACGGATCTGGGAGTAGAGATTGCTGCGCGACGCGACGAAGCGGAGACGGAATCACTGCGCCGTCAGCAGGACGCGGCCGCGCAGTTGAAGCAGTATGTCGATGAGGCACAGACCCAGCTCTCAGAGGCGATTCGGAAGTCCAATGAGAAGCAGCAAGAAGCTTCAGAGCTCGAGTCGACGAGTCTCTCGTCGGCCCGTTCAACTCGAGATTCCGCTGATCAGCACGCTCAGAGTGTGCTGAGAGATGCCGAGTCGCGGTCACGCGCGCTTCTCGACGACGCCCACCAGCGCAGTACCCGCTTGCTCGCCGATGCCGAGGAGCGCCTCAAGAAGATCAGTGCAGAGCGCGAGAGTATCGCTGGCTATCTTGAGAACTTGCGCGGGGTGCTACACCAAGTCGAGTCCATGACTGGTGAGACCTCGGGGGGTAACCGATGAAGATCCAGCAGGCGTTCAGACTCGGACTGTTCGGTGGATTGGGGGTATTGGCCGCCGTTGGGATTGGGGCTACGATCGGCTCGCTCGCCACTGTGCTGACCTACGTCGGTGCCGCGCTGTTCCTTGCGCTCGGCCTCGACCCCATTGTCAGCTGGCTTGAGAAGCGCAAGGTTCCGCGACCATTCGCTATCGTAATTGTTCTGGTTGGGGTGTTTGCGCTGATCACTGGCCTAGTGCTGGCCATCATCCCCATCATTGTCGAACAAGTTGGACGAGCAATCGGTGCTCTTCCTGGGCTACTCGTCGCGCTTGAGGATCCGAGCCTACGAGCCAACATTGAGAACGCCCTTCCGTGGCTGCAAGTGCAAGCTGTATTGGATGGCCTAGCGAGTTGGGTCACCTCGCTCGACTTTACGAGCATCGGCGGGGGCGTTCTTAACGTCGGTATCGGCATCGCCACCGGAGTGACTGGTGCGACCATCGTCGTCATCCTCACGATCTACTTCGTCGCATCCCTAGCAAACCTGAAGCGCGGCATCTACCGATTGGTTCCCGCGTCGAAGCGCGAAAGCTTCATCGGGCTCGCCGAGCAAATCAGCAGCGCGGTCGGTCGCTATGTCATCGGTCAGGGCTCGCTCGCTGCCATCAACGGCGTGCTGTCATTCATCTATCTGACCCTATTCCTGCCCCTGATCGGTGTGCCAATCAGCTACTCGCTTCTCCTTGCCTTCATCGCATTCCTTGGCTCAACGATCCCGCTCGTCGGCACGATCTCCGGTTCGGTCATCATCAGTCTCATCGTATTGGCCTTTGATGGATCACCGGCAGTGATCTGGGTTGCGGCGTACTACCTCGTGTATATGCAGATCGAGGCCTACGTGTTCAGCCCTCGGGTGATGGCGCAAGCGGTCAAGATCCCGGGCGCGGTGGTCGTGATCGCGGCAGTCGCCGGTGGAACCCTGTTGGGCATTCTTGGAGCGCTTGTCGCAATCCCGGTTGCGGCGGCCATCCTGCTCGTGATCAACCAAGTGCTCATCCCGCGCCAGAACGAGCTGTAGGCCCGCCCCTTAGGCAACGTACTCTCGTGGCAGCGGAAGCGCGTGAGAGTTCAGCCGAGTGACGATTTCGGTAAGCACTCGGTAGGTCTGGTTCTCACCGACCCACAAGTGCGTTCCACCTTCGACGGCGACGAGTTCGACATCCGGTACCACCGCGAATCGCTGAGCGGCCTCTGCTGGCCGCAAGTAGTCATCCAACTCGG
>CAZCOC010000008.1:17222-17473 GCA_964500075.1 uncultured Salinibacterium sp. | reverse complement strand
AGAAGGCATCGAAGGTCATCGTGACGCCGGCGTCGTGAAGAGAGCTCGCGACATCAGAGCCGATATCTCCAGACTGGATCGAAACAACGACTATTTCTCCGTTGCCCGTGCCTGCGTAGTCGATCGGCAATTGCCACCCGAGCAGTTCCCGCACTTGTTCTTCGTAGTTCAGCCAGGCGAAGGTGGCGACGCCGCCAGCACCACCGAGCACGAGAAGGATCGGCAGCGTGATCTTGAGCCAGAGCAACCTT
>CAZCOC010000008.1:0-17212 GCA_964500075.1 uncultured Salinibacterium sp. | reverse complement strand
TCACCGTCGCGCGAGGGGCTGCTTGTACTCGCCTTGGCCGACGATGTGCTCGGCGACCGAGATGCGCGACGGTGACCCTCGCTCTCCCGGAGTTCGCGGCGCGATTGAGGTTGGTTCGAAGCTGAACCCGAATCGACCGGCACGGCTGCCCAGGTCGAAGCTGCTGCGGCGTTTGGCGCTGGGACGCTCTTGCCCGCGTCCGCTTTCGGATTGAAGATGTCGTCCCAGCTGGGCTCGTCGGCCATCAGTGCAGTCCTTCGTCAGGGTCGACCACGATGCCGGGCGGGTTCGAGGCCAAGCGCTCGAAGTCGAGGGCGCTCTGCAAAATTATCACGGCCGCAACCTGATCAACCACCGCGCGCGAGGACTTTGCGTTGCGCCCAGAGGCCCGCAGGGCCGACAGCGCAGAGACTGTGGACAGCCGCTCGTCCATCAGTCTGACCGGTACCCGCCGAAGTCTTGCGATCTGAAGGGCGAAGGCGCGGGCGTCAGCGGCGGATGCGGTTTCGCGCCCAGAGAGCGCGATTGGCAACCCGACGATCACCTCGATTGCCTCGACCTCGTCGATGAGTTGCGCAACCCGATCGAGGCCACCGGGGCCACGCAGAACGGTCTCAACCGGTGTCGCCAGCAGACCATCGCGGTCTGACCGAGCGACGCCGATCCGTACGGTGCCGACGTCGACCGCGAGGCGATTGCCGGTTCGCATCATCAACCGAGAACGGCGGCGGCTATCGTGTCGATCGCTCCTGCAATCGCGGAAACGTCCGTTCCGCCGCCCTGTGCGAGGTCGGCTTTGCCACCGCCACCGCCACCGAGTACAGCAGCAGCAGCCTTGGCGAGGTCGCCAGCGAGGAGTGAGTTTGCCCGGGCTGCCTCGTTGGTTGCGACGACGACGACGGGCTTGCCACCGACGTCCGCACCGAGCGCAACGACCGCTTGATCTGCGCCGAGTCGTTCTCGGACGCTCGTCACGAGCGTTCGCACATCATCGGCGGATGCCGCTGAACCGAGGTTTTCCCCGACGAAGGTCACTGGCCCGATCCGCCTTGCGGCGGCGACCAGAGCGGGTACCCGCTGTGCGAGTTGGCCAGCGCCGAATTGCGCGATTGATCGCTCGGCCGCCTTAAGGTTCGCCACAAGTTCGGAGACACGCGCCGGGAGCTGATCGCGAGGAGTCTTGAGCGCAGACGTGAGTTCAGAGACGATCGCACGCTCGACAGCGAGGTCGCGGAAGGCATCCATACCGACAAGCGACTCAATCCGGCGATTGGTTGATCCCACCGAGGATTCACCGATCAGGTTGATGAGTCCGACCTCCGCCGAGCGCGAGACGTGCGTGCCGGCGCACAGTTCGCGCGACCAGGGTCCGCCGATCTCGACCACTCGGACCGTTTCACCGTACTTCTCACCGAACAGCGCCATCGCTCCGAGCGCCTTCGCGTCGTCGAGGGCCATGATGCGAGTCTCGACAAGCAGGTTGTCCCGGATGGCGTTGTTGGCGACATCCTCGATCTCGGTCTTTGTTGCATGGGACAAGGCCTGGTTCCAGGAGAAGTCGAGGCGCATGTAGCCCGATTTGTTGTACGAGCCCGACTGGTGAGCCTGCGGACCGAGAATCTGTCGCAGTGCGGCGTGGACCAGATGAGTCGCCGAGTGCGCCTGGGTCGCGCCGCGTCGCCACTGCGCGTCAACAATGGTTGTTGCCGCGTCGCCCACGCCAACTTCGCCTGTTGACACCTGAACCTTGTGGCTCACAAGGCCCTTGACCGGACGTTGGACGTCAAGCACCTCGAGTTCGAAGCCCGTGCCAACAATTGTTCCCGCGTCGGCTTCCTGGCCGCCGGACTCCGGATACAGCGAGGTCTCGGCCAGAATCACTTCCGCGATGTCACCAGCAGAAGCCTTCGCAACGCTTGCGCCATCGACAATGATGCCGAGCACGCTGCTTTCGGTGATGAGCGAGTCGTAGCCCGTGAACCCCGTCTCGCCGTGCGCGCGGAAGTCACTGTAGACCGAGAGGTCAGCCAAATGCTGCTTCTTTGTCTTGGCATCGGCCTTGGCGATCGTGCGTTGATGCTGCATCAGAACATCGAAGGCTTCACGATCAACGGCGAGTCCGGCCTCTTCAGCAATTTCGAGCGTGAGGTCGATCGGGAACCCGTAGGTATCGTGCAGCAGGAAGGCGGTCTCACTCGGCAGCTCATGCGCGCCAGCTTGCTGAGTACGCGTGACAGCGAGATCGAGGATGGTCGTGCCGCTCGCGAGGGTGCGCAGGAAGGTTTCCTCCTCGGCGTATGCCAGTCCTGAGATGCGTTCGAAGTCAGTAGCAACCTCCGGATATGCCGCGGCCATTGCATCCCGTGATGCCGGAAACAATTCCGAAAAGGTCGGCTCTTCGACGCCGAGTAGCCGCATAGCTCTGACGCTCCTTCGCAACAATCGGCGCAGGATGTAGCCGCGACCCTCGTTGCTCGGGGTAACCCCGTCTGACATGAGCATGAGGCTGGAACGCACGTGGTCTGCGATGACACGCATGCGAACATCGTCTTCGAGCTGTGCACCGTACCTTCGCTTCGAAATGGCGGCTGCCGCGTCGAGCACCGGGCGCACCTGATCGATCTCGTACATGTTCTCGACGCCCTGCTTAAGAAAGGCGACCCGCTCCATGCCCATGCCGGTGTCGATGTTTTTCTTTGGAAGATCGCCAAGAATCTCGAACTCTTTGCCCTGCCCTGCTCCACGCAGGAACTGCATGAATACGAGGTTCCAGATTTCGACATAGCGATCGTCATCGGTCGCTGGTCCACCGTCGATGCCGTACTTGCGGCCGCGGTCGAAGAAAATCTCCGAGCACGGGCCCGCCGGTCCCGGTTGCCCAGTCGACCAATAGTTCGTATCCATGTCAAGTCGCTGGATGCGGTCCTCGGGCAGCCCAGCGATCTTTTTCCACAGCGCGATGGCCTCGTCGTCATCCTTGTAGACAGTGACCCAGAGGTCCTTCTCGTTGAATCCGAGTCCGCCGGTCGCCTCGCTGGCGGTCAACAGTTCCCAGGCGTAGCCAATCGCGCCCTCTTTGAAGTAATCGCCGAACGAGAAGTTTCCATTCATCTGGAAGAAGGTGCCATGCCTTGGGGTCTTGCCGACCTCTTCAATGTCGTTGGTACGAATGCACTTCTGGACACTTGTTGCTCGCGGATACGGCGCAGGCACGAGTCCGGTGAGGTACGGCACGAACGGCACCATCCCGGCGACAGTGAACAGCAGGGTCGGGTCGTCACTAACGAGCGACGCCGATGGCACGACAGTGTGACCGCGGTCCCCGAAGAAGTTCAGCCAGCGACTCTGAATGTCGGCGGTGCGCACCTACTTGGCGCGCTTGGAAAGATCGGCAATGATGTCTTCCGCGTCAGCCACTGCGGCACGTAACTCAGCCTCGCGGGCCTTGTAACCGTCGACGACTGCTGAGCCGAACTCTCTGGCCTTGTCGTCGACGTCGTCGAAGAACTTCTTGCCCTCTGGCGTCTTGGATACCTGATGCGCAGCGATAAAGCCGACGCCGACGCCGATGACTAACCATAGTGCACTCTTCATGGTCAAGCTCCCCGTTCATTTCTGATGGATGATGGCTCATGCCAGTGTAGTTCGCGCACGCGCAGCCAACTCGGTTTCTGAACGCGTTGAACCTAGCGGGCGGCGTAGTACTCGACGACGAGCTGGACTTCACACGTGATCGGAACCTCGGCTCGCTTCGGGCGACGCACGAGCCGCGTCTGCAGCTTGTCGAGCTCCACTTCAAGGTAGCCAGGAGTCTTCGGCAGCACATCGACGTGGCCGCCAACAGCTGCCACTTGGAAGATCTCCATACCTTCGCTCTTCGCCTTCACGTGCACGAGTTGACCTGGCTTGACCCGGAATGACGGTCGGTCGACGAGTTGGCCGTCGACCAGTATGTGGCGGTGGACGACCATCTGGCGCGATTGCGCAGTGGTGCGAGCGATGGCCGAACGAACGAGAATAGCGTCGAGGCGCATCTCGAGCTGTTCGACCAGATTCTCACCGGTCAGGCCAGCGGCCTTGCGGGCCTCTTCGAACTGGATTTTGAGCTGGGCCTCACGGATGCCGTACTGGGCGCGCAGGCGCTGCTTCTCGCGAAGACGGACGGCGTAGTCGCTGTCTGCCTTGCGCTTGGTGCGACCGTGCTCGCCTGGCGCGTACGGGCGCTTCTCGAGATACTTTGCGGCCTTCGGAGTAAGAGCAATGCCGAGCGCGCGCGACAGGCGCGTCTTGCTTCGGGTGCGTGACTTGGTAGACACTGGTTCCTTTTCATTCGATCAACATGGGAAACCGACGGCTCGCGAACACGCGTGCGCGCAAAACACATCGGACAAAAGTAGAGGGGTGGCTCGCAGTGAGCAAACCCTGCGAAGCGCGATCTGCGAAACCCGATCTGCTAAACGACCAAGGCCTCTCAACCAGCGATTCCGTTGCAGCCGCGCGCAGAAATCAGGTCTTAGACGACTGAAACACTACCACGAACCGGGCCAGTTCCCTCGTGAATGGAAGCGCTGTCCGAGCCGCGACTACCCTCCGTCGAGAATCGCGCGCAATTTCGCGAGCCTGACAGCGACATCCCGTTCACTACCGTTTGATGTTGGTCGATAGTACTGGGTACCGAGAAGTTCGTCCGGCAAATATTGTTGGGCGGCAATCGAGAACTCTGTATCGTGCGGGTACTTGTAGCCTTTGCCGTGGCCAATGCGCTTCGCGCCAGCGTAGTGCGCGTCGCGCAAGTGGGTCGGAACGCGCCCAATCTTTCCCGCTCGAACGTCGGCGATCGCCGAGTCCAATCCGAGGTATGAGGCATTCGACTTCGGTGCCATCGCCAAGTACACGACGGCTTCGGCAAGCAGGATCCGTCCCTCAGGCATTCCGATCAACTGCACTCCGTTGGCGGCGGCGACTGCGACGGATAACGCCTGCGGGTCTGCCATCCCGACATCCTCGGCCGCGAGAATCATCACGCGCCTCGCGATGAACCTCGGGTCCTCACCAGCCTCGATCATGCGCGCGAGGTAGTGGAGAGCGGCATCTACGTCGGAGCCGCGCACCGACTTGATGAAGGCGCTGATCACGTCGTAGTGCTCGTCGCCCTGGCGGTCATAGCGCAGGAGTGCCCGATCGACAGCCGTAGCGACAATCTCGGCCGTTATGACTGGCAGTCCTTTGCCAGTGTGAGAGACGGATGCCGCGAACGCCGCTGCCTCAAGGGCGGTCAACGCTCTCCGCGCGTCGCCGGACGCAAGGCGAACGAGAGTCGCGCGGGCGTCATCATGAAGTTCCACCGAGTTCGCAAGTCCTCGCGGATGCGCAATCGCCCGATCGACTACCAGCTCAAGATCGTCGTCGTTCAAGGCTTCGAGCGTCAGCAGGAGGGAGCGCGACAGCAACGGTGCAATCACCGAGAAGGATGGATTCTCGGTAGTCGCCGCAACGAGAATCACCCAGCCGTTCTCGACCCCCGGGAGGAGTGCATCCTGCTGCGCTTTCGTGAACCGATGTATCTCGTCCAGGAAGAGCACTGTGGATAGCCCATACAGATCCCGACTAGAAAGCGCCTCGTCAATAACAAGACGGACATCCTTTACGCCGGCGGATACCGCGGAAAGCTCAACGAACTTTCGCCCAGAACCGTTTGCGATCGCCTTGGCGATCGTAGTCTTGCCGGACCCTGGCGGACCCCACAAAATGACTGAGACTGAGCCAGTGCCGGTCGGCTGATCTGAGGCGAGATTCACGAGCGGCGAGCCCGGTGTCAACAGGTGCCGCTGGCCAGCAATCTCGGCGAGGGACTGCGGTCGCATCCGAACTGCAAGTGGAATGACACCACTCTGCAAGCCCGGCGCTCCAGTCATGACGCAATGCTAACGGCGTGAGCCCGGCGACAGTTTGGTCACGCTCCGTGCTGCACCGTAAAGTGCAGGGTGGCCTCCTCAAATCGGTGGCACTGCATTGTCGAAGGAGCAGAAGCGTGGCACCCAGCAAGAGTTCTGAGCGCGAAGCTCGCGAGGCACGGGAACGCCTTCGGCGCTACAACGCCAGACAGAGCGTGTACGAGCACCAGCTCGCGCGGCGGCGGCGGGACAACATCCTGGCCGTCATCGGCGTCGTGATCATTGCGGCATTGGCCGCCGGTACTCAGGTGTTCTACTTCACAGCTGGCCCTGGCCTTCCCGCGCCCGCCCCGTCGGCTTCCGGTGTCCCGGCGACGGACCCGAATGCGCCAACCGGCACCAACGTTGGTGACGTACCAGACCCGTCCCTCTCAGAGGGTCGACTGTGGACCGGGGACTTGACGCTCAATAGGATCCCGCTTGGAATCGAACTGAATGGGGTTGCCGCGCCGCAGGGCGTCGCTTCGTTCGTGGCATCCACCCAGAGCGAATACTACGTGGGCAAAACATGCCACCGGATGGTGTTCACTGCCTCGGCTGGATTGATCCAGTGTGGATCATTTGACGGAACGGGCGCGAGTGACCCGACCTTTAGCTTCGGCCCCATCGAGAACTCTGCGGTCGACGGCATCTACCCTGCTGGGACTATCGCGCTAGCGCGAGGGGGCGATGACGCATTCAGTCAGGGTCGACAGTTTTTCATCGTCTTCCAGGATGCCAGCCTGCCGAATGACTCGGCCGGCGGGTACACGATCATTGGTCGTGTGACGACTGGGCTCGACGAGCTAGTGGCTCAGATTGCCTCCGCAGGAGTAGTTGACGGTGCCGAGGACGGCGCGCCAGTGGTGTCGACTTCAATCACAAGCCTCACGATCCAGTAACGCCGTCCGGGGCTATGAAGCCTTGCCATAAGCTGGTTCACGCGCGACCGAGACCCTCGGTTGCGCACTCTCGGGCACACACAGCAAGGTGATGACAGTGACGGCAGATGAGCAGTCCCCGTGGGGTCGTGTCGATGAATCGGGCACGGTCTTTGTGCGCGAAAGCGATGGCGAGCGAGCGGTCGGCCAGTTCCCTGATGGCACGCCAGAGGAAGCGCTCGCCTACTTCGAACGAAAGTTCATCGAACTCGCTGGCCAAGTGACCCTCCTCGAACAGCGGGTCAAACGAGGCGCTCCCGCGGCCGATGTCTCCAAGACCATCACGACCATGTCTAGCTCGATTGCAACAGCGAACGCGGTCGGCAATCTCGCCGCCTTGGCCGATCGCATCGCTGCGCTCGGCGGGACCGTCATTGAACTCACAGAGAAACAAAGCGAAGAAGCCAAGGCAGCAGTCGAAGCGGCAGTCGCCGAACGCACCGCCATCGTGATCGAGGTTGAAACCCTTGCGGCAGCGGACTTGGCGAAGGCGCAGTGGAAGACGGTAACAGCCTCCGTCGAGGATATGTTCACGCGCTGGCAGAAGCACCAGACCGAAGGGCCTCGACTTCCGAAGGCTGAAGCGAACGCACTGTGGGCGCGTTTCAGAACGGCACGAGGGACCATCGACAATGCTCGCCGTGCGTACTTTTCAGACTTGGACGCACTTCACCGTCAGGCCCGCGATGCGAAGCAAGCTCTCGTCGACAAGGCCGAGGCGCTCAGCTCGCAAGGGTCGGCAGCGATTCCGGCCTACCGAGCGCTCCTCGACTCGTGGAAGGCCGCTGGGCGTGCTGGCAAGAAGCTGGACGACACGCTCTGGGCAAAATTTAAGGCAGCCGGAGACGCGTTGTACTCCGCAAAAGCCGAGGTCGAGGCGAAGGACAGCGTCGAGTTCGGTGCGAACCTCGAGGCGAAGCTCGCACTCCTGATCGAGGCTGAAGTCCTCCTCAAAGAGACCGATCGGCTCAAAGCGAAAGAAGCGTTGGGCTCAATTCAGAAGCGCTGGGACAAGATCGGCAAAGTACCACGCGACCAGGTTCGCGTCGTCGACGATCGACTGCGCCTTGTCGAGACTGAGGTTCGAAAGCTCGACGAAGAGCACTGGCAGAAGAACAATCCGGAACGGCAGCAGCGCTCCGACGGCTTCGCCGGACAGCTTGCTGAAGCGATCGCCAAGCTTGAGCGCGAGCTTGACGAGGCGAGAGCCAAGGGCGACGAGAAGAAGATCGCAGCGGCTCAAGAGGCGTTGGATGCGCGGAAGGCTTGGCTGGGCGCCGTCAAGTCCTGAAACTCGGGCTCATCCACAGCCTCAAAGATCTGCACAGACTCTCAACGCAGCGGTGATCGCCGCCGTCGGGTCGTGCACACTGTGACGGTGTCTTCACGGTTTCCAGCAACTGAACTCCCCGCTGTGTTGTCTTCGCACGATTTGCCGCTTCCTGAGCTGTACGCGGCGCGACTTGACGGCGAACTCTTCGGGCTCTGCGACGGCTTCGTCGTTGTTGACCAGCCCGATCACCGCAATCAACGCGCCGCTGCGGTGCTGATAGGTCAACCGGATCGGGTGATTGCTGAGCAACGAACCGCGGCTTGGATCTGGGGAGCGACGACAACGCCCCCATGGCCCCACGAACTCTGTGTTGGAAGCTCCGCGCGAGTGCGATCGTCCGGTTCCGGCTGGGCGAATGTTCGCGAGGTTGTCATTGAACCGAGTGAAATTGCGGTCGTTGCCGGCCTCCAGGTCACCACTCCGCTGAGGACGATTCTCGACCTCGCTCGCTTCGCGACACCGTTCGGGGAACTGGAGGTGCGCATCGTCAAGGCCATGATCGCGAGTAGTCTTACCCGATTTGACGACTGCGCAACTGCTCTTAATGAGAGGCGCAATCTGCCAAATAAGCGGCGGGCGCTCGAACGACTCGAGCTGTGCATCCGCGAGTGAGCTTCGCATTGGCAATGGATCTGTGCGCGGCCTCTACGCTGCACGCTAGCCGTTATTGACTCGATAGACGTCGTACACCGCGTCGATGCGCCGTACGGCGTTGAGAACGCGTTCGAGATGGGTGGTGTCCCCCATCTCGAACACGAATCGACTCAGGGCTAAGCGTTCTTTCGAGGTTGACACGGTCGCCGAAAGAATGTTGACGTGATTCTCACTCAGCACGCGGGTGACATCCGACAGCAGACCTGAACGATCGAGCGCTTCAACCTGGATCTGCACGAGGAAGATGCTCTTCGACGAAGGGGCCCATTCGACCTCGATCATCCGCTCGGGCTCTTGGAGTAACGCCGCAACGTTGTTGCAATCACCCCGATGAACTGAAACCCCCGCCCCGCGCGTCACGAACCCGACGATGTCGTCGCCAGGCACTGGCGTACAGCACTTCGCAAGTTTGACGAGAATATCTGGTGCGCCGCGCACGAGCACGCCAGAGTCGCTATTCTTCAGCGCCCTGCTGCGCCCCTTCGTGGCGAACTCAATGTCGGAATCCTCGGTTTCGGCCTCGGTGTGCAGCGAAGCGAGCACTTTCTCGATCACCGACTGCGTCGAGACGTGCCCCTCACCGACCGCGGCGTAGAGTGCCGAAACGTCGTCATACCTCATCTGCGCTGCAACTTCGGCGAACGAGTCCTGACTCATGAGCTTCTGGAGTGGCAGGTTCTGCTTGCGCATGGCTCGGGCAATGGCGTCCTTACCGTGCTCGACCGCCTCCTCGCGTCGTTCCTTCGTGAACCAGGCCTTGATCTTATTTCGTGCTCTGGTGCTCTTGACGAAGTTCAACCAGCCTTGGCTTGGACCGGCGTCCGGGTTCTTCGATGTGAATACCTCGACCGAATCTCCGCTGGACAGCGTGCTCTCAAGCGGCGCCAACCGTCCGTTTACCTTCGCGCCCATCGTGCGATGGCCAACCTCAGTGTGAACGGCATAGGCAAAATCGACCGGCGTCGCACCTGCTGGGAGACCGATCACCTTTCCCTGAGGCGTGAAGACGTAGACCTCCTTGGCGCCAATCTCGAAACGCAAAGAATCGAGGAACTCGCCAGGATCGCTGGTCTCCGCTTGCCAATCGGTGATGTGAGCGAGCCAGGCCATTTCGGTGTCATTCGGTTCTGCCGATGCCCCGGAATTCTTGCCCCCGTTGACGCGATCCTTGTACTTCCAGTGCGCGGCCACCCCAAACTCCGCACGCTGATGCATTTCGTGCGTGCGAATCTGAATCTCGACAGCGCGGCCCTGCGGGCCGATGACCGTCGTATGAAGCGACTGGTACAGGTTGAACTTCGGTGTCGCAATATAGTCCTTGAACCGCCCCGGGATCGGATTCCACCGAGCATGAATTGAGCCGAGCACCGCGTAACAATCGCGGAGCGAATTGACCAGAACACGGATGCCCGTCAGGTCGTAGATCTCGTCGAAGTCTCGCCCGCGCACGATCATCTTCTGGTAGATCGAGTAGTACTGTTTCGGTCGACCTTCGACGACACCCTTGATCTTTGCAGTCTTCAGGTCGTCGTTGACCGCGTCGATGACCTGCTGAACAAAGTCTTCGCGCTGCGGCGTTCTCTGCTTCACAAGACTCTCGATCTCGACATAAAGTTTCGGATGCAACACCGCGAACGAGAGGTCCTCGAGCTCGAGCTTCACGGCCTGAATCCCGAGCCGATGTGCGAGCGGGGCATAGATGTCTAGCGTTTCCCGGGCCTTTCGCTGAGCGGACGCCTCGTCGACGAAGCCCCACGTTCGGGCGTTGTGGAGGCGGTCGGCGAGCTTGATGATGAGAACACGAATGTCCTTGGACATCGCGACGATCATCTTGCGCACCGTCTCTGCCTGGGCGCTGTCACCGTACTTGAGATTGTCGAGCTTGGTGACACCGTCAACCAGCATTGCGACCTCGTCCCCGAAGTCGGCGCGAAGGTGCTCAAGATCGTACGCAGTGTCCTCGACGGTGTCGTGGAGCAGTGCGGCAGCGATTGTCTTGGGCCCGATTCCTAGGTCTGCCAGGATCTGGGCCACCGCGACCGGGTGGGTAATGTACTCCTCACCGCTCTTGCGTTTCTGGCCGCGGTGCGCCTGTTCAGCGGCAAGGTACGCTCGGTCGACAAGCATCAGATCGGACTTCGGATGATGCTGACGTACGGTACGAATCAAGGTTTCAACGGCGCCAACCGGCTGGGCGCGCGAGAACAGACGGGGAAGCAAGGTGCGCAGAGAGGCGGCACTTTGCGTCGTTTCGGTCACCGACCCACCTCCTGAGCCGAGTCTAGTTTGGGTATGTCTCGCCGCCAGACTCGACCTCGCCGCCAGCAGCCGACCAAGCGAGCATGCCACCGGCTACAGATACGGCGATAAACTCAGCGTCACGGAGAGCACGGGCCGCACGCTCTGAACGCGCTCCGCTGTGGCAGATCACCAGAATCTCGGTGTCCCGTGGCAACTCCGAAAATCGGGCGCCGAGTTCCCCCAGCGGAATCAAATGCGCGTCGGGCGCGTGCCCGGCAACCCACTCGTGTGGCTCTCGCACATCGATCAGTGGCGTGCCGTCACGAACGAGCCCTACCGCAAGGTCAGCGGCGATCTCCGGAGACGACTCGCCAGCACTGTGGTCCATCGAAACAGAATACCCCGCGGTGCAGACTGCATCACCAGTCGATTAGCGAACGGAAGCAGCCTCGCGCGCAGCCAGAATCTTCACTGTGCGCGACTTAATCGCCCCCTCGTTCTCTCTCAAGTGTGCGTAGACCGGAGCGCCGATGAAGATCGACGAGTAGGTCGCCACAATGATTCCGACGAACAGGGCCAATGCAATGTCCCGAAGTGTTCCTGCGCCAAGAAGATAGGCACCAACGAACAGGATCGCCGCGACCGGCAGCGCCGCGATAACACCGGTGTTGATCGATCTGACAAGGGTTTGGTTGACCGCGAGATTCACCGACTCTGCGAACGTTCGAGACATGCTCTCGGCATCCTCCTCAGTGTTTTCTCGGACTTTGTCGAACACCACGACGCTGTCATAGAGCGAGTAACCGAGGATCGTAAGAAAGCCGATCACTGCAGCCGGGGTGATCTCGAAGCCAAAGATGCCGTAGACACCGACGGTGAGCACCATGACGTGCAAGAGCGAGAGATTGGCCGCCAGGGACATTTTCCAAGTGCGGAAATAGATCCACATGAAGATGGCAGCGAGCGCGATGAAGACGATGAGCGCTCGGATTGCAGCCGAGCTAATATCTGCGCCCCATGACGGGCCGACAAAGGATGATGCGACATCGTTGACCGGAACACCGTACCCCGATGCGAGCGCGTTCCGAACCTCGCCGGAGTCGTCGACATTGAGCTGCTCGGTCTGAACGCGTACTGAGCGATTGGCGGCGTCGCCGATCAGAGACACGCGCGGTGAAGCATCCGGAACGATCGAAATTACAGTATCAATCGCAAGCTGCTGGTCTGGTTCCGCTTCCACGCCCGCCACCTGGAATTCCGAGCCTCCTCGGAACTCAATCCCGAACACGAATCCGCCCCGCGCAATTGGAACAATCACCGATATCGCGATAATGACAACGGCGATCGCGTACCAGATGCGACGCTTTCCGACAAAGTCGTACGAACGAGCTCCGGTATAGAGGTCATTGCCGAACGTGACGAGTCCTGACATCAGTCGTTCTCTCCCTTTACCGCTGCTGCCTTGCGTTCCGCGATCGTCTGCCGTTTTGCGGCTTCTCGAGATGCCCCAGACTTTCCGGCGACAGCGGGCGCGCGGAACTGAGCGCGGCCGCGGTAAACGGCGCCGAGTGCCGTCGGATCCAGACCACTGAGCGGATGCCCGCTGGAAAAGAATCGCGTCGTTGCCAAGAGTTGCATCATCGGATGGGTGAAGAGCACAACAACGATGACGTCGATGATGACTGTCACGCCAAGCGTGAGTGCGAACCCTCGAACGTTGCCGATCGCGAGAGCGAACAGCACGACCGCCGAGATGAGGTTGATGGACTTCGCGGCAAGGACCGTTCGAAGCGCACGCTTCCATCCGGCCTCGACCGCCCCTTCGAGGCTGCGACCGTCGCGCAACTCGTCACGAATGCGCTCGAAGTACACGATAAAGGAGTCGACGGTCAGACCGATCGCCACGATGAGCCCTGCTACCCCCGCGAGGGACAGACGATAGCCCTGTCGCCAGGCGAGAATTGCAATCACGAAGTAGGTGAGGATGGCAGCGACGACGAGCGAAGCGATCGTGACGCTCGCAAGTGCGCGGTACTGAAACAGCGAATAGCCGACGACGAGGATGAGCCCGATCAGTCCGGCAATGAGGCCGCTCTGCAGCTGGGTTGAACCCAGAGTCGCAGAGATGTTCTCTTGGCTCAGGATCTCGAAGCTGATCGGTAACGCGCCGAACTTCAATTGGTCCGCCAGGGTCTTGGCGCTCTCCTGAGTAAACGAACCGCTGATCTGCGGTTGCCCGTCCGTGATGATCGCGTTCGTCGTCGGCGCCGAGATTACCCGGCCATCCAAGACGATCGCGAACCGGTTGCGCACGTCAGTCGGTGGGAAGCCAAAGAGTCGGGTCGTGACGTCGGCGAACTGCTGTGTGCCGGAGTCGTTGAAGGTAATGAAGACACCCCACTGCCCGGTGCTTGCCCCTTGGCTGTTGCTGATGAGGCCGCTGGTGGCGTTGGAGATGGTCTCGCCGGACACTTCTACCGGTCCAAGAATGTACTTGAAACTGCCGTCGACTTCACAGGTAATGAGCGGCTTATCAGCCGGGGCAACGTTCGTGTTCGCTGACTCGAGCGTTGCACAATCGAAGTTCTGGTACTCCTCGAACAGTGCCGGGGTCACCCAGTTCGGGTCGCTTGCATCGGTCGGGCTCACGGTCGGGGTCGACGCAAGACTCGGATCGACCGTCGGCGTCGGCGTTGGTGTTGAACCATCGATCGGTGCACCGCTCGGGTTTGTCGCGCTTGATGCGGCGACATCCGTGAATATCAACGGGCGGAACTCGAGCTTCGCAGAAGACTGGATTCGCGCGAGAGTTTCTTCGGTTGGCTCCCCCGGAATTGCGACGACTACGTTCCGGTCGCCCTGGGTTGTGACCTCGGCTTCAGCGACACCGGCCGCGTCGATGCGGTCACGGATAATCGCCACGGCCTGGTTGAGCTGCTCCTGAGTTACCGTGTCACCGCTACCCAGTTGTGCGCCGAGGGTGATCTGAGTGCCGCCTTGCAGGTCGAGGGCCAACTTCGGAGCCCACGTCGCCGTCGAAAACAGCACCCCGCCGGCCAGAATCGCGCCAAGTCCGACGGTGATGACGGCGAGCCAAACGAGTGAACGCAATGCCTTCCTGACGGGCGTACTTCTTGCCACCGGCGAACTCAGCTCTCTCATAATTTAGCGCCGCGCGAGCGCAGCACTACGACTGCCGACCCGCGGGGCCAGCAACTTAGGCTAGCGGTTACTCCGCGACCTTCTTCACGGTGCGCCGGACGGGCTTCTTGGCTTCCGGAGTAACACGCTCGCCAAACTGGGGGTCAGCAAGCACTTCGACCGTACTCTCGTTGAGCTTGACCCGATTGCGCTCTTCGCGCTCCGCCGCCTCGCGATTGGCGATCTCCATCGCCTCTTCGACCGAGCGCGGGCTCCCTGGCTCGACGGTTGATGCATCTTCTCCGACGACCTTCGCGATGGTCTGGCTGTGGACGCGCACTATGTTTCCGGGGCTCGTCTCGACCTCAGCAACCTTGCTGAGTTCGTCAATCGACACGAGCGTTCCGTAGAGACCAAAGTTCGTCATGATCTCGGCACCCGGAACGATCTGCGTACGAAGGTCCTCCATCTGCTGCTTGCGCTTGCGGCTGTTGCGGAACATGAAAAAGATCAGTACCGCGAGAATTACGAGCATTCCAATAGTCAACGGATCCATGGGTTACCTTCCGAGAGGGAGTCGATGCGCAGTCGAGTCTAGATAGACGATGTGTGCGACCACCTCAGAATTATAGATCATCCCTGAAGAGGGTTTCCCGACCACGATCAAGACCGAAGTGGTTCCAGGCCGCCGTTGTCGCCACGCGACCTCTCGGTGTTCTGGTCAGGAGTCCGATTCGCACCAGAAATGGCTCAACGACCGATTCGACAGTCTCCGCTTCTTCGCCAACCGAAACGGCGAGCGTGTTGAGACCGACCGGGCCCCCGTCGAAACGTGTCAACACGACGTTCATCACGGCACGATCGAGCCGATCCAGGCCAAGTTCGTCCACGTCGTACAACTGGAGCGCCGCGTGCACCGCGTCGATACTCACTGTCGTCCCGTTGACGATCGAGTAATCACGTACGCGCCGCAGTAGTCGATTCGCAATGCGCGGGGTGCCGCGACACCGACCGGCGATCTCACCGAGAGCGTGATCGTCCACCTCGAGTCCCAGCAGGTCCGCTGCACGCGTCAGCACCTGATGCAGTTCCGCATCGTCGTAAAACTCGAGGTGAGCGGTGAAGCCGAATCGATCTCGCAAAGGGTTCGGCAATAGCCCAGATCGTGTCGTCGCGCCCACCAGGGTGAACGGCGCGAGGTCAAGCGGGATGGAGGTCGCGCCCGCACCCTTTCCGACCATGATGTCGATCCGAAAGTCTTCCATCGCCAAGTACAGCATTTCTTCTGCCGAACGGGCCATGCGGTGAATCTCGTCGATAAAAAGCACTTCACCTGGCACGAGTGACGAAAGCACCGCGGCAAGGTCACCAGCGTGCTGAATGGCCGGGCCACTCGACATTCTCAACGGCCGGCCACTCTCGTAGGCCACGATCATCGCAAGGGTCGTTTTGCCAAGCCCTGGCGGGCCAGACAGCAGGATGTGGTCAGGCGTGCGATTCTGCATTGCAGCGGCCTGCAGCAACAACTGCAATTGGCCGCGCACCTTCGTCTGGCCAACGAACTCGGCGAGCGATCTCGGACGCAATGCACCCTCGAAGGCGAGCTCAGCCTCTGATTCCGGCGTGAGTCCTGCGATCGAATCGTTGCCGTTCGTCATCTCAGAGCTCCCGATGACTGTTGTGGGCCGAGGTAGACCAGCGCGAGGCGGAGGAGCGACGAGACGGTCTGCTGCTCAGCCGCGACGTCGGTGTCGGATGCCGCTGTAAGCGCGGCTCCCAGCGCTTCATCCACGGCTTGTGCCGCAACCCGTTCGGGCCATCCGAGGCCGACCAACGCGATCACGACATTGTCGCTCACTGATCCGTATGCCGTGGACCGAGCTGGGTGAGAGGGCCCAGTGACCAATACTTTTCCAGCGAGCGAGACGATGATCAGTTTCGCGGTCTTGGGGCCGATGCCAGACACGCGGCGGAAGGCGGCGTCGTCTTCACCGTTCACGGCGACGGCAACGTCATGTGGACTCAATTGACCGAGTACCGCAAGCGCGCTCTTCGGCCCGACACCGCTCACTCCGCGCAACAGATCGAAGATCGCGAGTTCGTCATCATCGGTGAATCCATAGAGGCTGAGGTCGTCCTCTCGAACGATGAGCGCGGTGCGTACGATAGCCAGCGAACCAACGCGCAAGCTCCTGGCGTGGTCCGGTGTGATGTGCACCGCGAAGCCAACTCCCCCGACCTCGATCACCGCGATACCGTCAGCCGTGGCGAGCACTGTGCCCCGCAGCGAAGAGATCATGCACGCTTCCTCTGGGTCGGGGCCGCAGCAGATCGACCGGCTGATGTGGCAGTCGACGCTTCGGCAGCGCGCCAGGCGCGCTGCGCGGGCGTCAGTTGGGTGACGCCCGACGGTCCTGCGAGAACGGCAGAACTCCACGCCCCCGAGCCGGATCTGGACCAGGCATGGCACAGCGCCAGGGCGAGGGCGTCAGCGGCATCCGCCGGCTTTGGCACTTCACCCAACCCGAGCACCTTGGCAACCATCGTGCCGACCTGTCTCTTCTCGGCGGCCCCGTAGCCTGTTATTGCTGCCTTGATCTCGCTCGGCGTGTGCAAGCCAACCGCGAGTCCAGCCTCGGCTGCGAGTTGCAGCGCGACGCCACTGACTTGGGCTGTGCCCATGACGGTGCGCAGGTTATGTTGTGCGAACACCCGCTCCACGGCAACCGCCTGTGGCGCGAACTCCTGCAATATTGAGCGGATGCCGCGAGCGACCGTGAGGAGCCTCAACTCGAGTGCGGTGCCGGGCGCCGTCTCGATCACGCCAACGTAGACAAGGCTCGCTGACCGTGTCTGCGCAACATCCACAATGCCGATACCGCAACGCGTGAGGCCCGGATCGATGCCGATGACCCGCATCACAATGGCCAGCCGAACGTCATGCTGTTTAGTCTTGCTCCAATTGCGCC
>CAZCOC010000007.1:0-18787 GCA_964500075.1 uncultured Salinibacterium sp. | reverse complement strand
CGACCACACACTGGGTAGAGGAAGGTACGACTCTGGCGCTTTCGGAGGAGGCGGCGGATCTCGGCGCAATCAAACCGCAAGGGACGACGATGAGTGAGATCGTCCGCCCCGCTCACCATGACCGAAAGACGGTCTGTGCGCACTTGCCCCGTCAACGCACACCGGTCACCGTGCTGAAGTGCCCGAGGACGCGCAGGCTTGTTGCCTCGATGTGCTGGCGCATCGACTCCTCAGCTCCGGGTGCGTCGTGCGCGAGGATCGCCTCGGATACCGCGTCGTGTTCATTCGCCGTATGTGGGCCGAACGTGCCCGCAAAGGCGAGCCTCAAGGTGTGGAGGTGGCAGTGTGTTCGGGCGTAAGCCTGCCTGATTGTTTCGTTTCCGGCGATCTCAAGGATGAGGTCATGCAGCCGCTCGTCATGGCCGGACAGCTCCTGGTAGGAGGCGGTGGGTTCTTCTGTTGCTCGCCGACCTGCGCTGATTTCGTGACGCAATTGATCAGCGTCCACCGCCGTGCTTCGGCGGGCAGCTTGGGCGGCCGCGTTCGGCTCGATCAAGAGACGCAGTTCATAGAGTTCGGTCAGCTCATCACGATCTAGCAGATGAGTCGTACGGTATCCCCTGAGGGGTACCTTGTCGACAAGTCCCGCCGACTCCAGACGGGCTAGCGACTCCCTCACCGGTGTCGGCGAGACGCCGAGTTGGCGGGCGACGTCCTCGATGTTGACGCGGGCGCCGGGCGGGATCGAGCTGTCCATGATGACTGATCTCAGTAGCTCATACACGTCATCGGCGAGCATCGTTCGCGCAGGCATTGGGCTCATCACCAGATCGCCCCTCCTTAAGTCGTCCGGGGTTCCATCGTGTGCGGAGATTTTGCGGTACCGAGCTGAGTCAGTCAGTCGTCGCCAGTGTCAGGATGCCGTCAACGCGACGCGGCACACCCGCGTGGTTCTCACTGAGCTCGATTGGGAGGGCCCATTCCGGGGCGTCCTGCCAAGCGAGCGGCCGCAGAAAGCGGCGGATTGCTGTGACACCCACGGAGGTGTGCGCGGTGTTCGTTGCGGGCCAAGGTCCGCCGTGGTGCTGGGCCCACGATACTCGCACGCCAGTAGGGAATCCGTCAAAAACCACGCGCCCCACTAGTTCCTGCAAGTCCTCAACGAGAGGAATGACGTCGGCCGCCTCTTCGGGCTGCGAGTGCACGGTCGCGGTGAGGGAATGGGGTATGGCCTTTATGGAGGACCTGACCTCATCAAGACTGTTATAGCGTGCGATAACGATGAGCGGGCCGAATGCTTCCTCGGCGACCGCTCCGGTCACGTCAGCTGCATCGACCTCCAGGATGCCCGGAGTCACGGCGAAGCCGTTGGCACCAGCCCGGGGTTCGACGAGCACCCGCGCCCGACCGTCTGCTACAAGGCGTTGCCGGATCTCCCCGAAGGCACGAAAGATACGCTCATTGAGGAGGGGCTGGGCTGGAGCTTCAGTCGCGCGCCCAACGAGTGTAGCCAAGAGCCGATCGGCGTTCGGTGGGAGAAATGCAATGCCAGGCTTTGTGCACAGCTGACCTGCCGAGCCCGTGAACGATGTGTACAGGCCGTCGGCGATGGCATCGGCGCGGGCGTCCACGGCCCCAACGGTAACGATGAGCGGGTTGAGGCTGCTCAGCTCTCCAAAAAAGGGGATCGGCCGCTCACGGCGCTCGATGATGTCAAGTAGGACGCGCCCGGTGGACAGCGAGCCGGTGAATCCCACTGCTGCTACATGGGCGTCCGCGACGAGTGTCGCTCCCGCGCGCTGACCATAGACGATACCCAGCATCCCATGAGGTGCACCACACGCACGTGCCGCATCGAGCATCGCGTCGAATACCGCACGCGACGTGAGCGGATGCGAGCCGTGTGCCTTGACAATCACCGGGTTCCCAGCGGCCAGCGCCGAAGCAGTGTCGCCACCGGGGACCGAGAAAGCGAAAGGGAAATTACTCGAGCCGAAAACTGCGATGGGTCCGATGGGTACGAGCATCCGGCGAACGTCGGGTCCTGGTCCCATAGGGGTATTCCCCGCGTGATCGATAATCGCTTCGAGGTAGCCACCGTCGAGCACTACTTCGGCGAACAGCCGCAATTGAAACACTGTTCGTGTGAGCTCACCACCCAAACGCTGCTCCGCGAGCCCTGTTTCGGACTGCGCGGTCAACACCAGCTCGGCGCGGCGCTCCTCCAGACAGTCGGCGAGAGCACGCAACAGTCCAGCGCGCCACTCGCGCGGACGCGCGCGCATTTCGCGGAAAGCGTTCGCCGCGGCAGCCGTTATCGCGGCCACTTGCTCGTCACTCGTCACCCCGATGCCCGTTTCGGTGGTAATCGCGGTGCGGGGATCGGTGGTCGTAACGTTGGTCATTTCGGCACTTCCTTCGTGAGGAGGCCTCGCTCGGCCAGATTGGACATGAGCGCACCGATCCCGTAGGTCCAGGGGGAGACCTCCTCGGTGAGCCGAACTCGGTTCACCAAGGCGCCGAGCAAAGGGGATGCGATCCGAACGACATCGTCGCGGTGGTGGGTGAATCCGTGCCCCGCCTGGCCACGGTCGTCAGACGGCGCGAACATGGTGCCCAGATAGAGCACGAACCCGTCCGGGTACTGATGCCGTGATCCGACAGCCTGCCCTGCTAAGTCCACTGGGTCTCGGCTGATTTGCTGCATGTGCGAACTCGCGTCGAGTACGAATCCGTCGACACCCTCGACCCTCAGGGTCACGGTCTCGTGGCGCAGCGCATCCAAGTCGAACGAGTCGTCGAATAGCCGAATGAACGGGCCGATCGAAGCCGAGGCGTTATTGTCCTTGGCTTGTCCGAGAAGTAGGGCGGATCGCCCCTCGATGTCGCGGAGGTTGACGTCGTTGCCGAGAGCCGCACCAACTATGCGTCCGTCTGAGGCAACCACGAGTACGACCTCGGGTTCTGGGTTGTTCCAATTCGAGTCGGAACGTACCCCGACATCGACAGCGGTGCCGACAGTTGCGAGTACCGGCGCCTTCGTGAAGATTTCTGCGTCCGGACCGATTCCCACCTCGAGATACTGGCTCCAGAGACCTTCAGCGACAAGGTGTTCCTTCAGCCGCATGGCCTCGGGCGAGCCTGGAACTAGGTCGGCCAAATCTGTACCGAGGGACTCGAGTATTCCCGCGCGGATCGAGTCCGCTGCCCCGACGAGCCCTTGCGCCTTTTCCTCAATAACACGCTCAAGCATGGACACCGGGAAAGTGACCCCGGCGGCCTTCACCACGTGCAGGTCAATCGGAGACAGCAGCCACGGGGCCATTGGGTCGCGGTCGCTCTCTGGCGTATTTGCGAGCAGATCGGCCACTCTTCCTAGTGGCGGGCCGCTGAGGGTCGCCACCCTGAGTGTCGACTCCGTGAGCTCGCTCATCGTCGCCACGTGTGCACTGAGGTCGATGGCGATCCCATCGCGCACGGTTACGACACTTGGTCCCCTCACCGCGGGATCCCAAGCACGACCCACGAGGGTCGCTCGGTGCGCATCCGCGGGCAGAAGTGTGGTGATCCCGCCAGTCCAGTCGGTCATGGTCATCCTTTGTCTAACGGCGGTGGTAGGTGCCGGCACGCTTCTCTGCGAATGCCCTCCGGCCCTCCGCGGCATCCTCGGTCGCGAACGTGATTCCCTGCAGTTCCCGCTCGTAGTTAATCGCCTGATCGAGTGGAAGATTGAACGCGGCAGCGAGGTTCGCCTTGGCAGTTTCAGCCGCGATAGGTGGCCGAGAAGCGATGGTTGCCGCGAGTTCCCTTGCCCTCGGGAGCAGGTCGGCCGGCTCAACGAGTTCGCTCACAAGCCCCCAACTCAGGGCTCGATGCGCGTCGATCGGGTCACCTGTCATGGTCATCAGCGCCGCGTTGCTTGCCCCTACGGAGTTCGCTAAGAGCACCGACATCCCGCCACCACCGATCCAGCCGAGCTTGATTTCGGGGGCCGCGAACGTCGCGGTCGTGGCGGCGATGCGAATGTCACAGGTGAGCGCAGTTTCAAGGCCGCCGCCAAAGGCGTAGCCATTCACCGCCGCGATCACCGGTTTACGCACTTCACGGAGCGCGTCACAATAATCGCGCCGATTGCGAAAGTCCCACGGAGTCGCGTACGAGTCAAGCGTCCGGATGTCCGACCCAGCACAGAACGCGCGCTCACCGGCACCGGTTACCACCACAACACGAATCGCGTCGTCATCGTTTGCCCAGGCAGCGAGCCGCTCAAGGGCCGCCGACATCTCTGGCGTAACGGCGTTGAGCTTCGCCGGACGGTTGAGTGTCACGATCGCCACACCGTCGGCTAGCTCAAGCAGCACCTCGTCAAGCCCCGGTTCGAACTTCACTGGTATTCCTTTCTCGTTGGGCTGATCTGGCACCCTCCTTGTGGTGGGCCGCAGCTGCACCGTTGTTCTGCAGCCGCGTAAGCTCATCCAGGGTTTCCGCGGTGGGATGGCGCAGACGCACCGCTTCACGGATTGCTTCGGACATCGCAGATTGGACCGCGGTGAAACCAGCAAAGCGCGGGCGCGTCCATGCGCCGTCGATGCTCGGCCGGGTTCGTCGGTAGAAATCGCCCACCCGAGCGTTGACTTCCTCGCTCTCCCATGCAGCCCGCATGGCAGGCTGGCCCTCGTGCTGAGGTATAAAGCCACACTGGACATCGTCCGATAGAAGCCACGCGAGATAGTCCAGCAGACCGTTGGTCACGGTTGCGCGGCTGGTGATGGCAATCCCAGTTCCCCCGAGGGTCGAACCGATTTGTCGCCCATCACCGCTCGGGCTCGAACCGAAGGTGAGGGGGCGTGGGAGTGCACTTGAGGCGTACCCGACATAACCGTAGATGAGAGGGATGAATGCGAGTTCCTGCGATGCTGCCATGCGTTCTAGTAGCTCAATAGGGTTCTGCCACTCAGTGTTGCTCGGTGCGCGCGAAGCCAGATCCGACATAATCTGCAGTGCTCGGTCTCCGACGATCGGATCGACAAGTTGCTCCGAGACGCCTCGCGCGAGCGGTTTCCCTAGGCTCTGGCAAATTGAGGCAAAGCTGAGATAGGCGTGGGGGCCGGACAAAGACAGCGCGACAGGCACGTCGTGCGACAGCCCGATCACGTCGTCCCAGCTGACCGGGTCGGTCGTTACGAGGTCCGCCCGGCGGACCGAAACCTGAGTGGCGGCATCCAAAGGGAGGGCCCACGTACTTCCCTCCATCTGGTAGCTCTCAAGCGACGGACCAACGGCCCGCGCTGCGACGCTCTCCACGAAGGTCTGACCCATCACGCTCTCCATTGACCTCAAGCACCCACTGGCCAGCGCATCGCCAAGGTGCGGGTGATCCAGAACGATCAGGTCATATCGCCCGGCGAGCTCCCGCAAGGGAGCGGACTCAAAGCCTTCGAGCGAATGCGTCTCCCAGCGAAGCTGGATTGCGCGAGATCCACCGAGTTGCGTGGCGGCCTCCAGCGCCGCACGGCCGCGAGGGTGATCCCAAGTGAGACCGAGGTAGCTGTCCACCGCGTTCACACCGTAGAACTAGCGACGACGTGGGATGCCAAGAGACTCTCGATCTCGACAGGGCCAATCCCGATTTCCGACAGGATCTCTCTCGTGTGCTCGCCGGTCAGGGGCGCGCCTCGGTCGACGCGGGCGGGCGTGCGCGAAAACTTGTATGGAAATCCTGGAGTCTTAACACGACCCTCGGTCGGATGGTCGTACTCGACGAAGGTTCCGTTGTGTGCGATTTGAACGTCGTTGACCAAGTCGGCGTACGAATACACCGGGGCGACCCATAGCCCGCCCGCGGAGAGAACATCGAGCCAGTCCTTGGTCGTGCGAATACGAAGGCGATCAGCGACTTTCTTGAAAATTTCGTCGCGCCGCTTCCAGCCGTCGACCTCTCCATCCATATCGCGGAATGAGGGCTCACCGATTAGCTCCCCCAACGTCGGCAGGTGGGGCATGGCAAGGGCGATGTAGCCATCCGACGTCGCGAATGTGCCATACGGCGAGCGGATGTACACGTGGGCGTGCGGCTGTTCGCTGCGATTCTGCTCGATCCCGCCGACGGTAAACACCGAAATCTCCTGCATCTGTAGGGTCGTGATCACGTCGAGCATGTTCACGGTGACCTGCTGACCTTCGCCCGTGCGCTCGCGGTGCAACAGACCAGCAAGTACGGCTTCGAATGCCGTCGATGCCGTTACGGCATCGACGAGATACTGGCCCGCAGCTTGCGGCGGCGATCCGGCTGAACCACCCGACAGCATGGCGCCGCTCAGCGCTTGCAGTAGCAGGTCCTGCCCAGGCCGATCACGGTAGGGACCGTCTTCGCCATATCCCGAGATTGACACGTAGACCAGCGAGGGATTGATGGCCCGCAGCGACTCGTAGTCGACGCCCAGACGCGCCGCGACTCCAGGGCGATAGTTCTGCAGGAAGACGTCGGATTCCGCGACGAGCTTGTAGACAAGATCGCGGCCCTCGGGCGCTTTAAGGTCAATGGCCAAGGATCGCTTGTTGCGGTTGAGCGACAGGAACGAAACATTAATTTTGTTTCCCGTCGCGCCTCCGGCCGGAGCGTGACGCTGCCATTCCCCCGTGATTGGTTCGACCTTGACGACATCGGCACCGAGGTCGCCCAGACGTTGGCCAGCAAACGGGCCAGCCATTGCGATGGAACAGTCCACGACGCGATATCCACTGAGGATGCCGGGAGTCGCCGGTCGAGAGTCAGTCATCTCTTGCTCCTTGTAGGTCCCGCGGGCAGTCACAATGAAGCCTCGCCCTTGTCGATTTCACGGATGCGGGTGACCGCATCGCCAACGTTCTCTGGTCCGTCAAGGATGTGTATTGTCAGGTCATATTCGCGGACCTCACCGTGCGCGAGCCACGTGAGCGCGCCGTCCTCTCTGGCCCCCGCTTCACCGGTGACGTGGTTCGTCGATGGCTCTAGGCCGACCGCATACTGACCGGAGCGAAGGTTCTGCCATTCGAAGAAGTACGGCTGTGTCGAAGCATCCCAAGACACCTCTACCCCGTGACCCTTGTCGGCCGAGTGCAACACGACGCGGTGGCGCCCATCGGGACCAGCCATCAGCGCGTGCTCCCACACCTGCTCAACGAACCCGTCGATCGGAGCCGGCATCGTGTCGAAGGCAACTCCTTGTTTGGTCGCGGAATCCGACGCCCACTCATTTCGAGATATCGATGCGACAAGCTGCGTCCCCTCATCGACATACGGGTAGCCGATATTTACGTGATGAAGGAACATATGGGGCGTCCGCTCGAACCCGAGATTGTCCACGACGTCGTGAACTCGAACGATGGGCTCGAAGATGTCGAGCTCAATCGTTCGGGTCAGTCGCAGATGTTCACCGAACGATGTTGCCTGAATCACCTCACCGACTACGCGGAGGGTGCCACCCATCTCCCGCCAATCCTCGTCGACTCGTAGCAAACGTCCAGGAATCCCGGTAAGGCGACCGTGGAGGCCGTGGCGAACGGTCTGTTTCGGCGGGTATGCGTAGTGACTGGCGTCGTACTCACCGCCGAAAAGCGCATGATCCAGACCCCCTGTCACGAGTAATCCGTCTAGTGCCCTGAGCCAGCTGAGCCCGTTCTCTGAGTCTGCGTCATGGAGGCCCGGGTGGCGGAATCCGTTGCCACTTCGCCATCCAAATGGCACACTGCGATAGCGCGCGGACCCGAGATCGAAACCGCGGTCGATGAGGACCTCGACCTCGAGGCCAACCGCGTTGCGCAGCAACAAGGCGCGAACGCCCTCCTCGCGCCCGTTCTTGAGCACTACCTCCTGCACCCCGGCCAAGGAGGCTAGGTCCCCGGTCCGACGGCGCAACTCGCTGGTCGGGAGGGGGCGCATCCAATTCGACATCTGCGTCACTCCATGATCCAGCCGCCATCGACGTTCATCGTCTGGCCCGTCACAAACGTTGAGTCCGGGCCAACGAGGAACGAAACGACGGCCGCGAGTTCGGCATCAGTGCCCCTACGTTTGATCGACTGACGATCTATAACCCACTCGCTGTACTCCCTGGGGTTGTCGTGAATCTCCTCGGCCTTGGTCGGAAATGCACCGGGCGAGACGCCGTTGACCCGAATACCGAACGGGCCCAGTTCGCGTGCGAGTGCGCGCGTCAGGCCGACGGATGCCCCTTTGGTGGACACATAGCTGGCAAGACTGGTCCAGCCTCCGTGGAAGGTGATGGATCCGATGTTCACGATCGTGCCAGAGCGCCGCGGAATCATGCGTTTGGCGCCCCCTTGTGCTGCGAGGAAGTATGCAGTCTGGTTGACACGCACGACGTCCTCGTATTCCTCCTGCGATATGTCCACGAGGGGCGTTGCCGGGTAGATCGCCGCATTGTTGACCACGGCCCAAAGTGGGCCGAGTTCGGATTCGGTTTCGCTCAGCGCCTCATCGATTGCTCTCGCGTCGCGGAGGTCGGCCGGAAGCACTACGTGGTCAAGCGAACGCCCTTGCAGCAGCCTCGCTGTCTCACGCAACAGCTCGCTCTCCCTTCCGAGCAAGCCGATCGCGAACCCATCTGAACCCAAGCGCAGCGCGATCGCGCGACCCAGTGCACCGCCGGCTCCGGTCACTAGGACGGACCGGGCACCGGGGTCGGGCAATCTAGCTGGCATGTTGACCCGTGAAATCGGTTTGCCACACTAGCGGAAGGTAGACCTCGCTCCCGTCGAGGATGTCATCAAGTTGCTTCTTCCACTGGGCATCCAGAACCTCGGTCGCCTGGACCGATTGGATAAAGTCGTTCCACGTCTTCGAAGTCTTGACAACATGAAAAAGGACGTCACCGTCACGCCAAATTCTCCATGACTCAACTCCAGCGCGGTGCAACTCATCGTCCAGAACTTCTGGGATCGTGCGATGGAAGGTGGCGTAGCGTTCGCCTAAGCCGGGTCTCGTGCGGGTTACCTTCGCGGTCCACTCAGCCATTGGAGGGCACCGCCGATGACCCTTGCCATACGGAGTACTCGCGCTCGGCTTCTTCATCCAACGGGTAGTACTTCGTTAGCGCCCCACCTTCCGCTAGCTTCAAACGCGAGAATTCCTCCCATGCCTCGTGCTTGACGCTGTACTCTGCGACCTCGCGCGCGCGCCCTCGCGGCACGACCACCGCCCCGTCGTCGTCTGCAACAATGAGGTCTCCGGGAAGCACCAGTACCCCACCCACGGCCACGGGAACGTGGAAACCCCAAGGGAATACCTCCCCCTGTGAGGCGTAGTGCGGCGTGGAGCCGAGGCTCCAGATTGGCAGGCCAAGGTCCTGAAGGGGTCGCATGTCGCGAATACCGCCGTCTGCGACGACCCCTAGTCCGCCGCGATTCTTGAGGTGTCGTCCAAGCATTTCGCCGACTACTCCGGTTTGCAGTGTCCCACCCGCTTGGACCACCAAGACATCGTTCGGCTCGATCGCATCAAGCACAGCCCACAATGCAGTGGACCGCTCGACATACTCCTGTGTCGCGCCGGCATCCTCGTAGATGTCTTCTCGGAGCGGCATAAACTGCAAAGTGACCGCACGACCGATCACTCTTGTGCCGGGAAGGTTGCTTCTCACGCCCTTGATATGGGTCTTCCTTATCCCCATCTGATGTAACTTTGCACAAGCTGTCGCGGCGCTAACCGGTGCGAACAGCTCGAGCAGGCCCGCCTCGAGTTCCGGTACCGGAGGTCCCTGAACCGGAAGCGACCAAGGTCCCTCGAGCCTCGAGGCGCTCATCGTGTCACCGTCACGCTGTAGTGGCCCTCTATATACGGGTACGTTTTTTCTAAATCTTCAACGAGCTTCACGCCAAGACCCGGGTCGGACCCAAACTGCAGTCGCCCCGCAGTGACCTTGGTCCCGCCTTCGATCACACCCCATTTCAAGGGCCCCTGCACCATGCACTCCTCGACCATCGGAGCATTCCCCAGAGCCGCAACGACGTGAGCGTTGGCAACTGCCATAAGTCCGTTATGCCACGAATGCGGGATCAGTTGCACTCCGTGGCGAGCTGCCAGTTCGCCGATCTTCATCGCCTCAGAGATGCCACACATTCCTACGTCAGGTTGGACGATGTCGAGCGCCTCGAGTTCAAGAATGGTTCGGAATTGCGCCAGTGTCGTTAACGATTCGCCACCACTAATGGGCATCTCGAGCTCCTTCGCAAGCGCGCTGTAGCCCTCCAGATCCCCCTTGTCGAGCGGTTCCTCAAGCCAACTGGCCCCGCGCTCTTGGAGACCGAGAGCCAGCGTCCGGGCGTCGTCCCGATTCAGCCGGCAATTGGCGTCAACGGCGATCGCAATATTCGGTCCGACACCCTCGCGCACGAGGTCGAATAGTCGCAAGAAATCGGTCGGCCCGATTCGATCCCACTCCCACGCAGTTCCCAAGCGGATCTTGATCTGGTCGTAGCCGGACTCAACATACGTGCGTACGTCATCGACGAGCGTTTCTGGAGACCAGGCCCAGTCATACTTCACGCCCCCTGACGCGTAGGTCTTCACGTCTGAATCCGGGTTGGGATTGAGAAGGTGACGCACCTGGGTGCCTCGATTCTTGCCGCGAAGATCCCAGATTGCGGTGTCAATACCGGCGACGGCAAAGTCGTAGGCAGAGTTGCGGTCCCCCGACATTTCGGTGCCGATCGGACGGGGAACAACTTCGGGATCCTCGACGTCCCTTCCCAACAATGTCGGCTCTAACCACGCGACCCAGTCGGCAATGAGCCGCGGATTTCCGTACGCGCAAGCCTCACCCATCCCGACCTGGCCGTCATCTGTCTCAATGACGACTACGGCGATATCAGCTTTGACGCTGCGGTACACCCAGGTGAGCCATTGTTCACTTGGCTCATGCATTCGTGAACCGCAGATGGCTCGCACTGACGTCACTTTCACAACTGACCTTTCATTGAGTTCATCCTTTTTCTGCTCCAAGCGTCTGCCCGGCGACGAGATAACGCTGGGCAAACAGGAAAATGACAAGAATTGGCGAGATTGAGACGAGGGCGGCAAGCGCCACCTCGGGCTCGTGAATGATAAGGCCGGTGAGGTTTGCTCCCGAGAGTGCGTTCGTGTTGCGGACCATGAGGTTCAGTCCCGTCTGGATCGTGGCCTGTGCCGGGTCCGTAAGCATGATGAACGGCAGGAAAAATGCGTTCCAACAGGTTACGAATGCAAAGAAGGCGACCATGATCGTCGAGGGGCGTGACAACGGCAGGAAGATGGTGGTGAAGATTCGCAACTCTGAAGCCCCATCAATTCGTGCAGCCTCAATGATCGAGTCAGGAATGCTTGTTGTCGCGAATAAGTAAACGAGATACACGCCGAATGGATAGAAGCCGAGAGGAAGTATTACCGCCCACGGCGTATTCGTGAGACCGACCGCTGATAACTCCAGATAGAGCGGGAGGATCATCGCAGCCGCAGGTACGACCATGGTAACGAGCGTCAAGAAGAGCACGGCTTTGCGTCCCGCGAAGTGAAACTTCGCCAGTCCGTAGCCGGCCGGAACCGAGATCAGCACTGCGATCAATACGCTCGCTGTGCTGTACCAGAGCGAGTTCCCGAGCCAAGTGACGATCTGTCCGTCGTTGAAGCTGAGCAAGTTTTCCCAAGCTTGGGGGATATTGCCCCACGACCCGAACGAGAGTGGCGGCTCGGCACGCAAGGCCCCGTCGGTCTTGGTGGGCGCCAAAAACAGCCATACGAGGGGAACTCCGAAAAACAGGCAGATGCCGGCGAGCAACATGTTTCGCCCGGCGCGGCTGAGTGTTCTCCGAATCATTGTCAGTGCCCCTCAACCCGGTAGAAGTTGGTCTTCTTGATAACGATGATCGCTGCCACGACTGTTACGGCCAAGAGAACTACTGAAAGCGCTGATGCCCTGCCGAAGTTCGCCTCTTCGGAGGCGTACGCATAGACCAATTGGTTCACTGACCACGTTGAACTGATCTGCCCAATCGAACCAGCACCGAGAACCTGAGGCTCTACGAAGACCTGGAATCCATTGGCCAGCGAGACGATGAGGATGAACGCGGCATAACGTCGGAGGAGCGGGAGCTTCACGTGCCAGATAATTTGCCAAGTGCTTGCGGCATCCACTCGTGCTGCGTCGATGAGCTCCTTCGGAATCGCGCTCAACGCTCCAAGTAGTAGGACGACCCAGCCTCCAGCGCCAGCGGCGATTCCCATCACGGCGAGCACGAAGGGCAGGGTCTGGTTCGAGATGATAAGCCCATTCGAGCCAGCGAGGGGCTTGAGGAGATTGCTGATGGGACTCACCGTCGGGCTAAACATAAACAGCCAGAGAAGGGCAGCGGCCGAGCCGGTCACCGCTCCCGGCACGTACACGATGAATCGGGTAAATCCCGCGAATCGACTCCTCTTCGAGTCGATGAGAAGAGCGATTCCAAAGACCACGAGTAGGAGCAGTGGAAGCCAGATTGCGAGATACATCGCAACATTTGCCGTCGCGGATGGCAGCCGGTAGTCGCCGAGCACGTCCTCGAAATTCTTGGTAAGGCTGTAGTAGGTGTCCCCGACGACGGGGGTCACGATAAAAGCGTTGTATACCCCGTATGCCGCCGGAACCAAGCCAAAGAGCAGGAGGAATATCACATACGGAGCGATGAAGGCGGGCCCGAAGGTGGCGCGGCGAGAGACTCGCCGCGCCACCAATCCGCTGGATCCAGATGACAACTACTGCTCCAGAACCGTGTATCCGGCTTGCTCAGCCGCCTGGACAGCCCGAGTCGCGAAGTCAGCAAACGCACTCGAGATGTCGGTAGCTCCGTTGATGATGACGGTCTGGTTGAACGAGTCGATCAGCTGCGTTTGGTATCTCACGAATCCCAATGTGGGGCTAATCTTGCCCGCGGCATCGATCAGTGCCGGCGCTGGGTCAGCGGCGTACCACGTGTCCGCCGTGGTCGAAGCAAGCCACGCCTCTGCACCTGCGACATCCGCCGGATATGTCGGTCCGCCGATCTGCACCTCGGTGTCGGTCGTCGCATACTGTACAAATGCGACCGCCGCGGCGATGTTTCTTGATTGGGCGGAGATGACCCAGATGCCGCCTCCAACAGCACCGGCGTAGTTTGTCGATGCCCCGGCCCACGTCGGCATTGGAGCAACGGCCCAGTTGCCTTCTTCGACCGAGCTCGGTTTGATGCCGTAGGGACCCATCCACGACGGCGAAATGGTGGCAAGAAGTCTACCTTCCGTCACGATCTGCGTGAATGCGGGATCGAACGGATCGAGAGTGGAGAGCGTCCCGTTTGCCAGAAGGGGGCCGACAACGTCGTTGACTCGGGTACAAGCATCCGAGGTCAGGTTGATAACAACGTCTGTAGCACTCTTGGCGTCGTTGTACTGGCATCCGCTTGAGCCGTAGTAGCCGTCCAGACCGTAGCGACCACTGATCGAGCCGAGCGAGAAGCCAGGGTGATCCACTGCGACGGCCTCGCCTAATGCGAGCCACTCGTCGAAGGTCGTCGGAACCTCGTATCCAAAACTTTCGAAGAGAGTCTGGTTGTAGTAGAGGACGGTTTGGCCGATGTCGTTCGGAACGCAATACGCCGCGCCGTTCAACGAGCAGCGCGCGACGGTGCCTTCCGCAAATCCGTCCAGGAAGTCGGCGTCAGCGCTGACATCGAGTGGGAAGTTCACGGGATTCGCGATGAGAGTGGCAATCGAATCGGGCTGACCCAGAAAGACAACGTCAGGCAATTCGTCGCCGGCGTTCGTGGCAAGCGCGATCCTCGAGGCGAGCGCGCCCTGGGAGTCATCCACAGCTACTGCGGTGACGTTGGCGTCCGGATTTGCGTCCGCATAGTTCTGAGCAGTTACAACTCGAACTGAGTCCGCCCAGACGGTGATTCCGGCTGCGGGGTCCTGAACGGGGCCTGACGGAGTAGTTGGGGTACAGCCTGCGAGCAGCAGGCTGGCGGCGGCGAGGGCCGCAATTGGATATATCGAAATTTTCACCTTTGGGACCGCATTCCTTCTCTTGTGGGGTTTGGGTTGATTTACACGCTCACCTGACAGCCAGGGGGCGATGGATAGGACGATAAGTCCTAGGAGGTCTTTTTGTCAATACGCGAGACGAAAGACCGATTCCTCCGAAAATAAATCGGGCTACGGTAACTCTGCCCATCACATTGCTCGTAGTCCTAGCAGGACTTTGCTATTGTTGCACCATGTCAGTCGCCGATGACGCAGTAGCCAAAATTCGTGAGCTCATCCAGACCGGCCGGCTTCGCCCGGGAGATCGGTTGCCGGAGGAGAACACGTTGGCGGATGAATTCGGCATCTCGCGCAACTCAATGCGCGAGGCGGTGAGAGCTTTGGAACAGTCCGGCGTGCTGCGAGTGAGGCATGGCTCCGGCACTTACGTGACATCGCTCGAGCCGGCCCTGCTGCTTGAAGGATTTGCATTCGCATTCAACCTCTTGGGGGGCACTCGATTACCCGAGTTGCTGGAAGTGCGGCAGATGCTCGAGCCCTTAGCAACCAGACTTGCTGCCGAACGAATGACCGACGAGAAACTCGAATCGATCAGACTGTCCTTGGAGGGGCATCGGGAGCAGACCACGATCGAAGAGCTCGTGAAGCATGATCTGGCATTTCACTCGGCTATTATTCGGGCTTGCGGAAACGAAACCCTCGCAACGATCCTAGAGGGGATCGCGGGCGAGACACTCCGAATGAGAATATGGGCCGCCATCCTCGATGAAAACGGAGTGTCGAAGGCTCACGTCGAACACGGAGCCATCTTCTCGGCACTGGAGGAAAGAAACCCCCGTCTTGCCGAAGCCGCGTCGTTACTGCACGTCACCAGTTCGAGTCGGGCACTCCAGGCCATCATCGACGCTGAAGCGTTTCCTGAATGACAGGGACCGATAGCACGGCACTGAGCCCACAAGGGAAGCGTCAGCCGATCGTGGACACTCACCTTCATATCTGGGATCGTCGACTTTTCTCCTACCCATGGCTGAAAGCTCGACCGGACTTGCCTGCCTACTCCGACCTCCCCGCTCAACGGCCGGACCTTGAATTCGTTGCCATCGAATCAGGCGTCGACTCGCGACAGGCGGAGCAGGAGAATGCATGGCTCGAGGCCAGATTGTCTTCGCGTTCTGACTGCATCGGTATCGTCGCCGCCATCGACGTCACATCCGACCCCGCCCAGTTCGAGCGCGCACTCGAAAGAATGCTCAGAAGCACCGCGCTCGCGGGATTCCGTCTTCACGCCTCAGGAAAGTCCCCCAACTCTTCCGTCCAATGGCCGTTGATCGCATCCCGAGCCCGGGAGTCATCGATCGCCTGCGAGTTTCTCGTGCGAAGGACGGACCTCCGGAGTCTGTTGGACCAATTGGGGCGGATCCAATTTGGTCGGTTTGCGATCGACCACGGGGGCGATCCGCCGGTCGGGTCAGGTTGGGACTCGCCCGAATTCTCGGCGTGGCGGGAGCACATGAGCGAAATTTCACAGGACCCAAGGGCCCACGTCAAACTCTCCGCCGCGCTGCGGCGAACTCCCTCACCGACCGACGACGAATTCCGCGTGGTCGAATTTCTTTTGGAGAATTTCGGAATGGGCCGGTGCATGCTCGGAAGTGACTGGCCCGTAAGTCAAACCTCAGCGGGCGGGTCACCTCATAGCTTGCTTGACCGGGTTCTCGAGCTTGCCTCCGGGCAGTTTTCGCGCCAGGTGCTTCGCGACACTGCACACCACTTCTACGCAAGAAGGTGTCGATGACCGCCAATCAGGTGACGCAGTCACGAACACTCTCCCGAAAGATTTCCCTCACAGAGATTGGCTTTGGTGGTGCGCAACTGGGAAACCTCTTCCAGAAGGTGAGCGACGTGGAAGCCGAGTTAGCGGTGCGCGCCGCGTGGTCAGCGGGCATCCGGTACTTCGACACGGCACCTCACTACGGTCTTGGTTTGTCCGAACGTCGGTTGGGTTCGGCTCTATCCGCCTACCATCGCGCCGACTACGTCGTGTCCACGAAGGTCGGGCGACTCTTGGTCCCCTCGCCCGAAACCGCCGAACTTGAGGACGAAGGGTTTGCGGTCCCAGCGGACCATCGGCGGGTCTTTGATTTCAGCAGAGACGGAATCTTCCGGTCGATTGAAGCCAGTCTTCAACGATTGGGCCTCGATCACATTGACATCGCTTACCTGCACGATCCGGATGAACACTGGGGTGAAGCCTCAACGACCGGTATCGACGCGCTCATTCAATTGAGAGAACAGGGGCTCGTAGGCGCAATCGGCGCTGGGATGAATCAGTCGAAGATGCTTGCGGAGTTCGTCAGACGATGCGACGTGGACGTCGTCATGATTGCGGGAAGGTTGACCCTCTTGGACACCTCTGCGCTACAGGACCTTATTCCTGCTGCCCACGACAGGGGGGTCGGAGTAGTTGCAGCCGGGGTATTCAACTCAGGGCTGCTCGGCAACCGCCGGGTGAGTGAAAAGTCCATGTTTGACTATCGTCCGGCGCCTCGCGCACTGGTGACACGTGCCAATTTGATAGCGGACATGTGCGAAGCGCACGGCGTCACCCTTCCGGAAGTCGCCGTCGCATTTCCGCTCCAATTATCCGAAGTTGTCTCGGTGGTACTCGGAATGCGAACGCCAGATCAGGTTGTCGAGAATGTCGGCCGCTTCAACCGAGTGATCCCGGCTGGTTTGTGGCGTGATCTGAAGTCATCGGGCTTGGTGCGAACGTGAGCAGTCCCCTCCGTCACGGAGCCAGACGCCGTACCAAGATTGCAAGAAGGAGAGACATGCATATCGCTCGACTCGGACCTGTTGGGTTCGAAATCCCAGTGGCACGAGGTGGCGGGAAGACCTTTGATTTACGGGGAATCACCCCGGACATTGACGGCAGATTCTTCGCTGGCGGCGGCGTTGGGATCGTCGCGGAAGCGCTCGCTGGCGGAGGGCTTCCCGAGATCGCTGACGCTAGCCAGTTGCGTGTCGGAGCTCCTATCGTGTATCCCGGCAAGATCCTATGCGTAGGGCTGAACTACCGGGACCACGCCGCTGAGACCGGCGCAGATATACCTGCAGAACCCATCCTCTTCATGAAGGACCCCTCGACTGTAGTCGGTCCTTACGACGATGTACTCATTCCCAGAGGGTCATTGAAAACAGATTGGGAAATCGAGCTCGGCGTTGTTATAGGGCGTACTGCACGCTACCTCGACTCACCCCAAGACGCGATGGCATGCGTCGCTGGGTTCGTTGTTTCCCACGATGTTTCCGAACGAGCGTTCCAGCTCGAACGCGGAGGCCAATGGGATAAAGGCAAGAGTTGCGAGACCTTCAACCCCCTCGGACCTGCCCTAGTTACCCCGGATGAGATCCGTGATCCCCAGTCCCTCGGCCTCAGCCTGTCCGTCAACGGCACTCAACGCCAGAATGGCAGCACGTCCAACATGATCTTCTCAGTGGCCGAGATTATTCGGTACGCGAGCCAGTTCATGGTTCTTCACGCGGGGGATCTCATCAATACCGGCACTCCCGCTGGAGTCGCTCTCGGCATTCCGGGCAATCCGTACTTGCGGGACGGCGACGTCGTCGAGCTGGAGATTGACTTCCTCGGAACCGCAAGGCAGAGGTTCGTGCAGGCATGAGCAGCGAATTCGAAGGGCTCGTCGCGCTGGTTACGGGCGGGTCGTCAGGAATCGGGAAGGCCACCGCAGAGGCACTGATGACAGCGGGTGCCACGGTGATTGTGCTGGATGTGAACCCGGATTCCGCGCCCCACGGATCCCACCCCTTTCACGCAGACGTGAGTGACCGCTCCTCGGTCAGCTCGGCGATCGACTCGGCGATGGAACAATTTGGTCGCCTCGACGTACTCATTAGCTGCGCCGGCATTGGCGCCATCGGCACCGTGGAAGCCAACGAGGACAGTGAGTGGGCCAGGGTGCTGAGCATAAATGTCACCGGGATCGCGCGCGTTACGGCCGCATCCCTCAAGTGGCTCAGACATTCGCCCTGTGCCTCAATAGTGAACGTCTGTTCCATCGCGGCACTCAATGGACTCCCTGACCGCGCGCTCTACAGCGCGTCAAAAGGTGGCGTACTGTCGCTGACCTTCGCTATGGCGACCGATCATGTGAGTGAGGGCATTCGAGTCAATTGTGTCAGCCCGGGCACCGTCGCTACTGAGTTCGTGGACCGACTCCTGCGGAACTTCGCAGATCCCGCCGCAGAGCGCGCGGCGATGGACGCTCGCCAAGCGACTGGTCGCATGGTGACCCCCGAGGAAGTGGCCACGGCGATCCTATACTTGGCTTCACCAAGGTCTGGTTCGACGACCGGCACAGCGCTCGATGTGGACGGGGGCGTTACCCACCTGCGAGTGCGGCCTCGCGGCTGAAACACGGGTAGCCGCCCACTCGCTCGGGGTAGAGAAATCACGCTTTGAGAAAACGCGGAACTCGGACATTTGCATCCGGATGGAAGGCCAACGAGGAGCGGAACCGCTCCTGTCCAGATCCGATGGGACGGGAGGATCGTGGGCGACTCGCGGTGCTGCCAAATTCGCATCTTGGCCTAGTGACCAGAGGTCAACACGCCCTCGAAGCCGCACATCTCGCCAAAGTGAGTGGGCAAAGTGTGGGCAACCGTGGGCACGACACGCCCGATGTGATGTATCAGGACATGCCTGACAAAACTGCATCAGGACATCTCTGACAG